>CANODN010000035.1 GCA_947564765.1 uncultured Roseburia sp.
AAAGACATATACCATCCCGTTTACCAATAAGCATACGGATGAAGAAACTTATTTGCAAAACCATCATCAGATGCTATACCCTTACAGAACCAGGAAGTATCTGTACGATTATTGTCTGGGCGGAAAAACAGGTTATACTACAGCTGCGAATAATACGTTGGTTACCTATGCAGAAAAAGACGGTATGACATTGATCTGTGTTGTTCTGGATGCTCCGGCGGGAGGGCATTATGATGACACAAGGGGATTGTTTGATTTTTGCTTTGATAATTTTAAGGTGATGAATGTTTCGGAAAATGAGACCTCTTTTATGGGGCAGAATCAGAAAAAGGAAGGAATTTTAAAGGATTATGAACCTTTTGTAAAACTGGACCCTTCCAGTAATATTATTCTTCCCATGGCAGCAGAATTTCAGGATGCAGTTTCTGAGATTATATATAATAAGGAAGAGGAAGATATATTGGGAAGTATCTGTTATATGTACGGAGACCGTCAGGTTGGATCGGCAGATATTACAGTTACAAATGCAGTAGTGGAAGGCTTTCGGTTTCAGGAAGGGGAAGATACCGATACGGTTCCTGATGTAAGCCAGGCTGGGAATCAGGAGGAAGTTCAATCAGAGGACAAAGGGGTTTTTCAGATTGATATAAAAATGGCCGGCGTGATATTGCTGAGTATATTGGGGGCTGCACTGGTTATTTTTCTGATTTGGAAGTTTATAGATAATTTTTATCTGATTAAACGGAAGATACCCTTTGGGAAGAGAGATAAGTCACCGTATAAGACGATTAAGGAAAATAAGATGTATCGGAGGAAGAGAAAAAAGTGGTTCTAAGACAGGCTATGCCTCGTTAAGAACTGGAGAAAGCAGGGGTTTAGAAGAATCTCTGCTTTTTTGCCGTTATGTACCCAAATCTGGAAAGAAGTACAAATTGACATATGATTTGAAAAAATTTATAATATAGTAAAAATGCCACTGATGAATATATGGAGCGGAAAATAATATGGAAAAAATGACACGAGGGGAAAAAACGGAATATCTTTTGTCGGAAATCAGAAAGAAAATGGAGGAAAACGGAGGTATCGTAAAGACAAATCAGATTACGGCACTGGGCGTGGATTACCGGCGGATTTTGTCCTGGGTAGAGGATGGCACGCTGGAGCGTGTAAAAAACGGATATTATTCCTTTGGATATAAAGAACGGTCGGAGGAGGAGCTGATCAGGGGCTTGTTTTCCGATGGAGTGCTTTGCCTGGACAGCGCACTTTATTATTATCATTACATAGATCAAAAGCCTTACGCATGGCATCTTGCAGTGGATAAAAATACATCAAAGTCCAGGTTTAAAATGGAATATCCTGTGATTGTGCCTTATTATACGGAGCCGAAGGCACTGCAGCTAGGGGTGACGGAAATCCCTTTTGCAGGGGGCAGCATGAAAATTTATACAAAGGAGCGGATGCTTTGCGACTGTCTGAAATATGAAGAGAAGCTGGAGCGGGATGTATTTAAACGGGCGCTTTTGTCATATATTGCGGATGGGACAAAGGATATTGCACAGCTTTTGCGGATTGCAAGAGAGCGGAAGGTTTTACAGAAGGTGCAGAATGTGATTGGAGTGTGGCTGTAATGAAGAAAGAACAGCTTGCATATGAGCTGCTTTTAGAACGGTCAGAGGAATTGGGACTATCCTTTTCCAATTTACTGGGCGGTGCAGTGCTGGAAGAGATCGTTGGAAGAATCAGTCTTTTGGAGCAGGGAGAAAATTTCTGGCTCAAAAACGGAACGATTCTGGGAGAAGAACAGTATGCCAGGAAGCTGGTTTTATGTCTGGAATACGATTATGTTTTGGGAGAGCGGAAAGAAACAGGCAGCGGGCAGACGGATCAAAGTGTGTTTAAGAATCTGGCGGCGGAATTCAGAGAAAAGGTATGGGCAGAGAAAAAAGAGCATGATTTTGTCTTTTGCCAAAAAGAGAAATTTATGAAAAAATATCTGCTGCTGCAGGTTACGGCAGAATTTGAGGAGATGAAGGTTCCTGTTTCCATTAAAATTTATCTGCAGCGGGAAGAAAAGAAGATTCCCAGAAAAGAAGAAATTTGTTCTGTTTTATTTCCCCAGAAAAAAATTTCTTATAACAGTTATCCTGCTGAGGGTATTTTGGCAGAGAAGTATATGGAGGTTATTACAAAGCTGGAGCTGATTCAGAATATCGGAGATTACTATGATATTTATTATCTGCTGGAACGGGAGAGCGTGGATGGCAGAAAAGTAAAAGATTACATAGAGGAACAATGTAAAGGGACAAAGCTGTCAAAAGAAACAGAGCGGCTTGCCATGATTGCAGGATATAAGAATTACAGCTATATGAAGAAAAAATGGAAGGTGTTTCTTCGCTCTGTTTCTGCAAGCGGGCCTTCCTGGGAGATGGCAGTGGAACGGTTTTTAAAATTTTTTGAACCGATCTGGCAGGCAGTTACAAAAGACATGGTGTTTTTTGGAGACTGGATGCCGGAATTAAACCGGTTTTTGTGAGGAGTAGAAGATGCCGGAAGCAAACGAAAACAGAGAGCTGGATGTGAAGCTGGAAGAATATGGGAAAGGAGATGTGTATCCTTTTCATATGCCGGGACATAAAAGAAATCCCATGGCATTTTCCAATCCTTATACAGTAGATATTACAGAAATTGAAGGCTTTGACGATCTTCACAGGCCGGAGGGAATTTTAAAAGAAGCGCAAAAGCGGGCTGCGCGGCTCTATCAATCAAAGAAGAGTTATTATCTGGTGAATGGAAGCACTTGCGGGGTATTAACGGCTGTTTCGGCAGCAGTGACGCCAAATGGCAGGCTGTTAATGGCACGAAACGGGCATAAATCCGTATATCATGCAGCTTATCTGAGAGGACTTTCTACCGTATATGTCCATCCATATATGACAAAATTCGGCGTTTTGGGTGCAGTAGATCCAGAGGAAATCAGAAGCTGCTTAAATAAAGAACCGGGTATTCAGGCAGTGATTATAACTTCTCCTACCTATGAAGGAATTGTCAGCGATGTTGCGGCAATTGCAGAAATTGTACATGGATTTGGGATTCCGTTGATTGTAGATGAAGCCCATGGTGCGCATTTTGGTTTTCATGAGGCATTTCCCAGGACAGCCTTGCATCTGGGGGCAGATGTGGTGATCCAGAGCATGCATAAGGTGTTGCCATCTTTGACACAGACAGCTCTTTTGCATTTAAATTCCGACTATATTTCTGAAAAAGACATAGAACGGTATCTGGATATTTATGAAACCAGTTCTCCCTCCTATGTATTAATGGCAGGTATGGAAAAATGCATCCGGATGCTGCGAGAGGAAGGGGAGACGCTTTTTGAGGCATATGCGACGCGGCTGCGTGAATTTTATAAAAAGACGGAAGCTTTTTCAAGACTTCATGTTATGACAAGAAAAGATTTTTCAAAGCAGGAAATATTTGATCTTGATGCTTCGAAAATTGTCATATCTGCAAAACAGATGGATATGACAGGCGCGGACCTTGAGAAGCGGCTTCGGGAGAAATATCATCTTCAAATGGAGATGTATTCCGGATCTTATGTACTTGGCATGACAAGCATCATGGATACAGAGGAAGGTTTTGACAGATTATATCAGGCGTTGAAAGAAATTGACATTGGAGCCGAGGATACTTCAGGCGGCAATCGGGAAGGCAGAAAAATATATGATACAGAAATAGCAAGAGCATACGGATTAAGAGAAAAGCGGCTGGAGATGTATGAGGCAATGGAGCGTCCTGCCAAAAGCGTTTCGTTAGACGAAGCAGAAGGAAAGATATCAGCAGATTTCATCAGTATATATCCGCCGGGAATTCCAATCCTCCTTCCGGGAGAAGTGATTGATGCAGATTTTATAAAAAATATTCGGAAAAGTCTGGAAATGCAGCTGAATCTGCAGGGAACTGCCGATATAATAAATGAGAGGATAAACATTGTAAAAATTTAGAGAATATAATATACTTTAAGAGACCGTTCCGAAGGAACTGTCATAATGGGATGCCCGGAGGGTATAATTTATTGGACTGAAGGTTTTTATTTGGATAAACGGGGAAGAACATGGGAAAAATCTTTTGTATTATGGGGAAGAGTTC
This sequence comes from uncultured Roseburia sp., assembly GCA_947564765.1. GTDB lineage: Bacteria > Bacillota > Clostridia > Lachnospirales > Lachnospiraceae > Roseburia_B. The sequence continues at coordinate 4,150 of CANODN010000035.1, forward strand.
TTCCGGGAAGGATACTCTTTATAAAGAAATCTTAATGACAGGGGATCTTCCCCTTTCACGGATTGTGTTATACACCACAAGGCCGATTCGTTTTGGCGAGACAAACGGGAGTGAATATTTTTTTGTAGATGAGCACAGGCTTAAGGAGCTGGAAGAAGAAGGCAGAGTGATTGAAATCAGGGCATATCATACTGTGTGCGGCGTTTGGAAATATTTCACCGTCAATGATGGACAGATTGATTTATCGAAGCAGAATTATCTGGTGATCACTACGTTAGAGGGTTATATCAAATTCAGGGATTATTTCGGGGCATCGGCAGTAGAGCCTGTTTATGTGGAGGTGGAAGATGGACTCCGGTTAAAACGGGCACTGGAGCGGGAGATGCTTCAGAGAGAACCGAAGTATGCAGAACTCTGCAGGAGATTTCTTGCGGATACGGAAGATTTTTCAGAGGAAAAGCTAGAGGCAGCAGGGATTAAGAAACGCTTTTTGAATGAGGATTTAGAAAATACCCGGAAAGAAATGATATCTTATATCCGCGGTGTATTACAAAATTGTGAATGAACCGAAAAAGACAGCAGGGATATCGGATTGCTGTCGGAAATGAGATAGAGAAAGAGGTGTAAAATGGATATCAAGGTAAATGAAATGACACCAACAGCGGCGGTGGAAGCGGCTCCAAAGGCAGCCGAGGCAGACGGCAGCTTCAAATTTACACTGACAAGCGCAATCGGAGAGGCACAGCTTCAGGAACGTTTGAATACATTGCTGGATGAAATCACCAACCAGGGTGAACGGATTGCACAACATATGGATATCCGGGATATGAAAAAATACAGAGGCCTGGTAAAAGATTTTCTGAATGAGGTTGTAAACCGTTCCCACAAATTTTCCAGAGAGAATTTTCTGGACAGAAGAGGACGTCACAGAGTATACGGGATTATCCGTCTGGTGGATGCGAATTTAGATGAGCTGGCAGGAGAGCTGGTGAAAGACGAGAAGGATCACTTGTCTATATTAGAGAAAATCGGAGAAATACAAGGCTTATTGCTGGATATCTTTACATAAAGGGGAAAAGAATGAAGGATTTTTCAAAAATAATCGGACATGAACATATCATTGAATATTTCCAGAATGCAATTGCCATGGACAAGGTCAGCCATGCCTATGTTTTAAATGGCCCTGACAAGTCGGGGAAGATGCTGCTGGCGGAGGCTTTTGCAGCTGCCCTGCAATGCGAAAAACAGCAGACGTCACCCTGCATGGAGTGCCGTTCCTGTAAGCAGGCGGCAGGCAGAAATCAGCCGGATATTATTTATGTGACACATGAAAAGCCAAACACATTAAGTGTAGAGGATATCCGAAAGCAGTTAAATGATGATATTGTACTAAAGCCCTATAGCAGCAGGTACAAAATTTATATTATTGACGAAGCAGAGAAAATGAATGTACAGGCACAGAATGCACTGCTGAAAACCATAGAAGAGCCGCCTGCATATGCAGTGATTCTTCTGCTGACAACCAATGCAGACAGCTTTCTGCCGACCATACTTTCCAGATGCGTGCGCCTGGATCTCAAAGCGGTCAGTGATGAGAAAATCCGCAGTTTTCTGATGAAGGAAAAAGAAGTGCCGGATTATCAGGCGGATATCTGCGTGGCTTTTGCCCAGGGAAATGTGGGAAAAGCAATTCTTCTGGCGGGTTCTGAAAATTTTAATGAAATGAAAAAATCGGCAGTTCAGCTGATGAAGCGTCTGCGGGATATTGATTTGTATGAATTGTCCCAGGCCGTAAAGCAGATTACGGAATATAAGCTGGAGATCAATGATTATTTTGACCTGATGATGATCTGGTACCGGGATGTGCTGTTGTACAAGGCGACAGCAGATGTCAACCGTCTGATCTTTCAGGATGAGATTTACAGCATTAAAAAAGAAGCCAGCAACAGCTCATACGAGGGAATTGAGCGGATTTTGAAGGGGTTGGAGAAAGCAAAGACAAGAATTCGCGCAAATGTGAATTTTGAGCTTGTAATTGAGCTTTTATTATTGACGATAAAGGAGAATTGAAATGACAAAAGTCGTTGGAGTCCGGTTCCGCAACGCCGGTAAAGTATATTATTTTGATCCGGCGAAGCTTAAAATCGAAGCCGGAGATCATGTGATCGTAGAGACCGCGCGGGGGGTGGAAATGGGAACCGTTATCTTAGCCCCAAGGGAGGTAGAGGACGATAAGGTGGTTTCGCCTTTGAAATCCGTGATCCGCATTGCAACGGAAGCAGATGAAAAAACTGTGGAGAAAAACCGCGAAAAGGAAAAAGAAGCCTTTCAGATTTGTCTGGAAAAAATCGAAAAGCACGGACTGGAGATGAAGCTGGTAGAGGCGGAGTATACCTTCGATAATAATAAACTGTTATTCTACTTTACGGCAGATGGAAGGATTGATTTCAGGGAGCTGGTAAAGGATTTGGCGGCGGTTTTTCGAACCAGAATTGAGCTGCGGCAGATCGGCGTCAGAGATGAGACTAAGATTTTAGGCGGCGTTGGAATCTGCGGAAGAGGGCTGTGCTGTCATACCTATTTATCCGAATTTGCACCGGTTTCCATCAAAATGGCAAAGGAGCAGAATCTTTCCTTAAATCCCACCAAAATTTCCGGTGTGTGCGGACGGTTAATGTGCTGTCTGAAAAATGAGCAGGACACCTATGAATATTTGAACAGCCGTCTTCCGAATATCGGAGATCATGTAACTACGCCGGAGGGCTTAAAAGGCGTGGTGCAGAGTGTGAATGTTCTGCGCCAGTTGGTCAAGGTAGTAGTGGAATTAGAAGATGAAAAGGAAGCCAGAGAATATAAGGTAAAAGAGTTGAAATTCCGTCCAAGGCGCAGAAAGGATGTAAAATTATCTGCAGCCGAATTAAAAGAGCTGGCGGCATTAGAGGATAACGGAGGAAAATCCAAAATTGACGATGGAAAATAACCTTAAACCAGAGGAACGTTTGGATGAGCTGCACCGAAATGGTTATTTTATCATTCAGAATCCCAAAAAATTCTGTTTTGGCATGGATGCAGTGCTTTTATCCGGATTTGCCAGGGTAAAACAGGGGGAGAAGGCGCTGGACCTTGGGACAGGGACGGGTATTATACCGATTCTGCTGGAAGCAAAAACAGAGGGCGAGCATTTTACCGGTCTGGAAATTCAGGAGGAAAGCGCAGATATGGCGTCGCGGAGTGTGGCGCTGAATCATCTTCAGGACCGGATTGACATTGTAACCGGAGATATCAAAGATGCTTCTGTATTATTCGGAGCATCTTCTTTTGATGTCGTCACCACGAATCCGCCCTATATGATCGGAGATCACGGTCTTTCTTCTTCCAATCAGGCAAAGGCAATTGCAAGGCATGAGATACTCTGTACCCTGGAGGATGTGCTTTTGGAAAGTGCAAAGCTGCTGCGGCCGAAAGGGCGGTTTTATATGGTGCACAGGCCATTTCGTCTGGCAGAGATTATGAGTAAAATGACAGCTCTGGGTATAGAGCCGAAGCGTATGCAGCTGGTGTATCCCTTTGTGGACAGAGAACCGAATATGGTTTTGATCGAAGGCTTACTTGGCGGAAATTCCAGACTGACAGTAGAAAAACCACTGATCGTCTATAAAGAAAAGGGCGTTTATACAGACGAGATTTATGATATATACGGATATTAGGAGAAATTATGGCAGGAACATTATATTTATGTGCAACCCCCATTGGGAATCTGGAAGATATTACGCTGCGGGTACTTCGGATTTTAAAAGAAGTCAGCTTGATTGCGGCGGAGGACACCCGCAACTCCATTCGGCTGTTAAATCATTTTGAAATCAAAACGCCGCTGACCAGTTATCATGAATACAATAAAATTGAAAAAGCATATGTGCTTGTGGAAAAAATGAAATCAGGGGAAGATATTGCCCTGATTACAGATGCAGGAACGCCAGGAATATCCGATCCCGGAGAAGATTTAGTGCGTATCTGTCTGGAAGAGGGCATTACCGTGACTTCTCTGCCCGGAGCGGCAGCCTGCATTACGGCCCTTACGATGTCAGGACAGAAAACAAGAAGGTTTGCATTTGAGGCATTTTTGCCCAGGGATAAGAAGGAACGTATGGAAGTGTTAAAGGAAATGGAGAGGGAAACCCGGACGCTGGTTGTATATGAGGCTCCGCATCATCTTCTGAAAACGCTGAAGGAGCTGTATGAGACTCTGGGAGACCGTTCCATTACCGTTTGCAGAGAGCTGACAAAGAAATTCGAAGAAACCCGTAAGAGCAGTCTGGCAGAGACGATTGCTTTTTATGAAACGGCAGAAATCCGGGGGGAATTTGTACTTGTTATTGAAGGGAAAAGCAGGCAGGAAATTCAAAAAGAAGAACAGATGGCCTGGGAAGCGCTTTCTCTGAACGAGCATATGGCAGTATATGAAGCCAAAGGGCTTGACAGAAAAGGAGCGATGAAAGCAGTGGCGAAGGACAGAGGCGTTAGCAGGAGAGAGATTTATAACAGCCTTTTGGAAGAGAATCCATAGCGCGCAGCAAAGGGGATGTCAGGAAATGTGATTTACCCCTTTGCCTTATTAGAGCGTGTTTGAAAATGCGCTAGGAAGCAGTATAAAATCTTTTCAGATATTTTTTCACAACAGAGAAGGGTGCAGGACCGATACAAATGACGGCCTGATGAAAATCCCGGTCTGAGTAATCATTGCCGAACATTTCTTTTGCATAGTCTTTTAATTCCAGAAATTCCAGATATCCAATATAATATTTTAAATAATGGGAGGGTTCCTCCACGATCAATTCATAGATATCCTGTATGACCTTACGGTCTGTAATTCCGTATTTTTTCAAAAATATAATCGTATCGGCAATTTTCCAGCCATCGTAGTGAATCCCCATATCAATGGATGCATAGAGACTAAGCAGCGCAGACTGATTTTGCATAAGCATTTCCGAAAGTCCGTCAGGAAGTCCTGCATATTGATAAGAAAGCATTTCCACATAAGTAGCCCAGCCTTCCACATAACCCGGATAATTTAACAGTGCAAGGACGGGGGGAAGCCCTGCCTGGTAAGAGCCGGTGGTCTGATAAAGATGACCGGGATATCCCTCATGGGCTAAAGTCGTAAACAGCTGAATACCGGAATATTGACTGCGTTTGTTCAGATAAATGACATTATGACTGATATCGTCAATGGGAGCTGTCAGATAAAAGGCCGGCGCAAGGGTTTCCTCCAAAGATTCGTGTACATAATTGACGGCGTAGGATTCGTCTGCCGCCGGATAAAACTCCGTCTGCATGGCTTCCAGAAGATGGTCTAACATTTCCTCCGGCGTTTGAAATGTAAGCTTGGGATCTTCCGTCTGCAGCAGAGCGGGATCTTTGGCAAGAAGCTCATGAAGCGCTGATATATCCAGATTTCTTCTGCGTTCTGTCATTTCCTGCAGCTCTTTTATGGATTTTTCGGAGCCTGTATTGGCGCGGACCAGATATTCATAATGCGCTTTTCCTTCGGGATAGTGACATAAACCGGCGTCGTTGGTTCCGGTGCCTTTTAATTTGGCAAGGGCGTCCGCAAGCTCCTTATAGGCCGGAATTACGATATTTTTTACAAGAGAGCGGTTTTGTTTTTTATAAAGGGCCTTCTTTTCCTCCGGGATATCTGTCATGGCGTCGATTTTAGTCCGGAAGGTCTCAATTAGAAAATTTTTCTTTGGGTTTTTCACAAAGGTTTTACAGGCTTCAATTACCGCATCCGCTGCCTGATCCGACATAAAAAGGCCCTCTTTGGATTTTTCCTGTTCGAAAAGGATGATCTGCTGGAAGTAATCTTCTATGCAGGTGAGCAGAGCCAGATAGTCTGTAACGTCACAGGAATCATAAAAAGCGTATTCTGCTAACAGGATCGGAAGCTCGGACTGGATTCCCGTAGTAGGGCGCAGAGGTTCTTCGTAGTAATAACGGGAGGCTGCCGAAAGATTTTTTTCACAGGAATCCTTTAAAATATCATAGGTGAGCTGCTGCCGCAAAGTCAGATCATTATAATCAAATCCGGCAAGAGCGGCAGTTATATTTTCCAGGGAAGCGGTATTTGCTTTTGCATCCTCTTTGGTAAGGCTGCCGAGAGATATTTTATGGCTTTTTATGCCGAAGCTTTCCGGATTAGAAAGGGTATAATGTAGATTGATGGTGTTTTCCTGCAATTCCTTGACGAACAGGTCATTTGTGTAATCATCAAAAGAAAGCTGCTCTTTTTGCACTGGCGGAGAAGAAAGACCTCCCGGTAGACTGCAGGCAGAAACGGCAAGGCATGAAATAGTTACAATCAAAAGGCAGGAAAAAATTCTTTTTCGGAACATCTGTTTCAAAGCGGCTCCTGTCAGAAAGGTTGTTTTGTTGCAATATATGAGCAGCAATGAAAGATTATGAGAAATAAATTGGCTCATAGGCCATGCCCCAAATGTATAGTTATAGAAAAAAAGGAAATTTCACATGAATTATTTATGGGGTTTTATGATACTCACAGGGGTTGTGTTTGCAGCCTTTAATGGAACACTGCCGGAGGTGACAGAGGCGGCGATTAGTTCGGCGAAAGAAGCTGTCGCCCTTTGTATTACCATGATGGGGGTGATGTCCTTTTGGGTAGGAATGATGCGGATTGCAGAAAATGCCGGGGTGATAGAAGGAGCAACCAAAAAGCTGAAACCGTTTCTTTCGTTTTTGTTTCCCGATATACCAAAGGATCATCCGGCAAACCGCTATATTGCCACGAATATGATTGCCAATGTATTCGGGCTGGGATGGGCGGCGACGCCGGCCGGACTGAAGGCAATGGAGGAGCTGGCGAAGCTGGAGGAGGAGCGAAGGGAAGTCAACGCCGCGCCGGGAGAAATGCCAAAAGGCGGAAAGCCGCGAAAGAAGAAGTATGCGAATCGAAGTGACAGGTATATGACAGGAAGATGGCCGGCAGCCTCAAAAGGGACAGCGAGTAATGAGATGTGTACGTTTTTGATTCTTAATATTTCGTCGCTGCAGTTGATTTCTGTGAATATGATTGCTTATAGAAGCCAGTACGGGAGTGTGAATCCGGCAGCAGTTGTGGGGCCGGGGATTGCGGCAACTATGGTGAGTACGGCGGCGGCTGTGGTGTATTGTAAGGTGAAAGATCGGAAACGGATAATGTGATAGAAGCAGCACTTTTTTTAGTACTATGTATGGAAAAAAGGAACGATACTATATAAATATTATATCTGGACACAATATTTTAGTATACTAAAAAAAGAATATAAAAAATCCTTCGGTAATGTTTTATATAACTGAGGGATTTTTATGTTTTTCTATTAAAAATCATCAAAGAAATATATAGATATTATATTTTAGTATTTAAATACTAAAATGAAATACTTGACAATTGTATTTTAGCATGATAGATTATTTATAAGTAAATATACTAAGCGCAATACTGGAGGCGTCTACAATGAGAAATTCAATGAATGACAGGCTTTATAAAGAGATGAATGCTATGAAAGGAATCGTTAAAGCAGACCAGATGATTCCTGCCTTTTTGTTGATAAATGAAGTTAGACAAGCTATAGAAACGGATAATATAGTTAAGACACCGGAAGAACTATATGTGCTTCTTTTGAGGGCTGCAGATGAGAAAGGTTTACAAAATCCTTTTGATAACAGCGACCAATTTTACAGAGCGTTTTTGAATGTTACGGGTCACATACCTTGGGAGCAGATATTAATGTTAGACTTTAAGAATTGTAAGTATCCGATTATTCCAGAGGTTTTGACCGGAAAGTTTTCGACTCACATTACTAGTAAAACAGAAACAGTTTTGATAGCTGAAGAGAGGTTATCGACCAACTTAACAAGCGTCCGGCCAAAGAAATTAAT
>CANODN010000036.1 GCA_947564765.1 uncultured Roseburia sp.
AGAATAAAAAAGAACCCTTAATTAAGCTGTCTAAGCAGGAATTAAACGCCTACCTGAGCGAGAATTCGAACAATAAGAGGATTTGGTTTTCGATTGCAAAGAATCCTGTCCGCTTATTCTATAAGCGGATTTTTTGATGTTAGCTCCTTTTAAGAAAGCGATGTTGGATTCGAATCGGACAGACAAGTTTAGAGAGGAGAACTGAAAAAATGGAAAAAAGATTATTTACGTCTGAATCAGTGACAGAAGGCCATCCGGATAAGATCTGTGATGCGATTTCCGATGCGGTCTTAGATGCATGCATGGCACAGGACCCTATGAGCCGTGTGGCTTGCGAAACGGCATCCTGTACAGGATTTGTTCTGGTAACCGGTGAGATTACCACCAAAGCGAATCTGGATATTCCGGCAATTGTAAGGAAGACCATCAATGAGATCGGTTATGACAGCTCAGAAAAGGGATTTGACGGCAATACTTGCGCTGTTTTGACGGCAATTGACAAACAGTCGCCGGATATTGCAATGGGAGTTGACAAAGCGCTTGAGGCCAAAGAGAATACGATGACGGACGAAGAAATCGAAGCAATCGGCGCCGGGGATCAGGGTATGATGTTTGGTTATGCAGTTAATGAGACGGAGGAATATATGCCATATCCCATTGCTCTGGCACACAAGCTTGCACAGCAGCTTACCAAAGTCCGCAAGGATGGCACGCTGGGTTATTTAAGAGCAGACGGAAAATCCCAGGTATCGGTTGAGTATGATGAGAACGGCAGGCCGTGCCGCCTGGAAGCGGTTGTAATATCTTCCCAGCATGATGAAAAAGTGACACAGGAGCAGATTCATGAAGATGTGAAAAAATACGTTTTGGACCCGATTCTGCCGGCAGACATGGTAGATGATAAGACGAAGATTTTTATTAATCCTACGGGGCGGTTTGTTATCGGCGGACCGCAGGGAGATGCGGGATTAACCGGGCGTAAGATTATTGTAGATACCTACGGCGGATATGCACGTCACGGCGGCGGTGCATTTTCCGGAAAAGACTGTACCAAGGTAGACCGTTCTGCAGCTTATGCGGCACGTTATGTGGCAAAGAATATTGTTGCGGCAGGACTTGCAGATAAATGCGAGATTCAGCTTGCATACGCCATCGGTGTTGCACAGCCGACTTCTGTTATGGTAGATACCTTTGGAACAGGTAAAGTATCCGATGAGAAGCTGGTGGAAATCGTCCGCAGCAATTTTGACCTCAGACCTGCAGGAATTATCAAAATGCTGGATTTGAGACGGCCGATTTACAGAGAAACGGCTGCATACGGTCATTTCGGACGGAACGATCTGGATCTTCCTTGGGAGAGACTGGATAAGGCAGAGGAGTTAAAGAAATACCTGTAAGCCAATTTATGAAAAATTTAGAATATATTTTAGTTTTTTAATGGGATTTGAGAAATTTCATGATATAATAAGCCATAGGGACTTTTATTCTGGTCCCTATGGCTTTTTTTGTGTCATGCATCCGTGAGGAACTGCCGGCGGCAGATTTTGCAGAGACAGGAACTGCCGGCAGAAAAGGCAGGAGAAAGAAGGAGATTAGTGTGAAATTAAAAACAAGACTTACGATTTCCTTTTGCATTATTATATTTGTGCCGCTGTTTCTGGCTGTCCTGGTAATCTTTGGATTTCAGAAATTCCAGATCAGGGCGATTGAAACGACTTACGGCATTGAAGCGGGAACCTACACATATCTTACAAATCCGGTGCAGCTTTTGAACCGCTACACGAAGCATAATTACGAACGCCTGTTGGAAGAATCATCACAGAATCCGGACCGGTTTTTAGATCCGGACTTTTTAAATGCGGTCAACGGGGAGCTTAAGGGGAAATATTCTTATCTGATCGTGCGCAAAGAAGACGAGATTGTTTATAAGGGCGTGCAATCGGATTTGGAAGAGAAGGATCTGCCCGGATACGGAGAGGATGAACAGGAAGAAGAGGATTCTGTGTCCGGAATTTATGTGGATGGGGACGAAGAGCTTCTGATTAAGCAGATCAATTTCAATTTTACTGATGGAGACCGGGGCAGCGCTTTTATTATTACGACTTCTTACGAGGTTTTGCCGGAGGTGAAGCGTTTGTTTCTGGATGTATGCATTTCAGTGCTGTTGATTTTGGTTTTGACAGCGGCCATGCTGATCATCTGGATTTATCAGGGAATTATCCGGCCGATCAAAAAGCTGGAGGCGGCAACCTTAAATATACAGCAGGGCAATCTGGATTTTACGATTGAGAGCGAAGGAAATGACGAAATCAGTGAGCTGTGCAGCAGCTTTGAAGAGATGCGCAAGCGCTTAAAGGAATCCTTTGAACAGCAGATTGCCGGTGAGCAGGAAACCAGAGAATTGATCCGCAATATTGCGCATGATTTGAAGACGCCGATTACGGCGGTAAAGGGGTATTCGGAAGGCCTTCTGGACGGCGTGGCCAATACGCCGCAGAAGCAGGAGAAATATCTTCGCACAATCAATAACAAGGCAAATGAGATGGATGCGCTTCTCAATGAACTTACCCTATATTCCAAAATCGACACGAACCGAATTCCCTATAATTTTAACAGGATAAACGTAGCGGAATATTTTAATGACTGCATCGAAGAAATTGGTATGGATCTGGAGACAAAGCATATCGGGCTTACCTATTTTAACTATGTGGACAATGATGTGATGATTATCGCCGATCCCGAACAGCTAAAGCGGGTGATTCACAATATCATCGGCAATTCTGTAAAATATCTGGATAAACAGCAGGGTCTGATTAATATACGAATCAAAGATGTAGGCGATTTTATTCAGGTAGAAATGGAAGACAACGGGAGAGGAATTGCGGCAAAGGATATTCCCTATATCTTTGAACGATTTTACCGGGCGGATGCTTCCAGAAATTCCGCCACCGGGGGCAGCGGAATCGGGCTTTCCATTGTAAAAAAGATTATCGAGGATCATGGCGGCAAGATTTGGGCTACCAGCAAAGAATCTGTCGGGACGGTTATGTATTTTGTAATACGAAAATATCAGGAGGTTATACAAAATGAGTAAGGTGTTGATTATCGAAGATGAAGTGGCAATTGCGGATTTGGAGAAGGATTATCTGGAATTAAGCGGTTTTGAGGTGGAAATTGAAAATTCCGGAGATGTTGGACTGGAGCGGGCATTGCAGGAAGAGTTTGACATGTTCATTTTGGATTTGATGCTTCCCGGCGTAGACGGCTTTGAGATCTGTAAAAAGATCCGGGAGATGAAAAATACGCCGATTCTTATGGTGTCCGCCAAGAAAGACGATATTGATAAAATCAGAGGTCTTGGTCTGGGTGCGGATGATTATATTACAAAACCATTTTCCCCCAGTGAGCTTGTGGCAAGGGTAAAAGCGCATCTGGCCCGTTATGAGCGTCTGATCGGAAGCAGTCAGCAGGAAAATGACGTGATTGAGATTCGCAGCATCAAAATCGACAAGACAGCGCGCCGGGTATGGGTTCACGAAGAAGAAAAAGCATTTACGACAAAGGAATTTGACCTGCTTACATTTCTGGCCGAAAATCCCAACCGTGTATTTACGAAGGAGGAATTATTCCGGGAAATCTGGGATATGGAATCCATCGGAGATATTGCAACCGTTACCGTTCATATTAAGAAAATCCGTGAAAAAATAGAAATCAATACGGCAAAGCCACAGTATATCGAGACGATTTGGGGAGTAGGATACCGTTTTAAGGTATGAGGATAAATATGGATCAGATATTATACGAAGATAAAGATATAATCCTTTTTCGGAAGCCGGCAGGAATTTCATCACAGACCAGCCGCTTAAAGGAAAAGGATATGGTAAGTATCTTAAAGAATTACCGGGCGCAGAAGGGGGAAGAGCCTTACATTGCTTTGATACACCGGCTGGACCAGCCGGTAGAAGGCATCCTTCTGGCGGCAAAGACAAAAGAAGCGGCAGCGGAATTGAGCCGCCAGTCTGCAAGTCGTGGGATGGATAAATATTACCGGGCCATGGTATATAACCGGAGTGAAAAACCTCTGGTACAGGGACAGAAAGGAAAGCTGACGGATTATCTTTTGAAAAACGGCAGGACAAACTGTTCTTCTGTCGTAAAAGAAGGAACCAGAGACGCTAAAAAGGCGGTGCTGCAATATGAAGTTCTCAGGGCTGGGGAAGAGCTGGCAGATCTATCCATAAAATTAGAGACCGGAAGGCATCATCAGATTCGGGTGCAGCTTTCCAATGCAGGATTTCCTCTGGTAGGAGATTTGAAATACGGCAGCAGGAATGGGGATAAGCTGCAGGGCGCAGGGAAATATGCAGCCCTTTGTTTTGTAAAAATCGGTTTTTTGCATCCGGCAACGAAGAAGCGAATGGAATTTGAAATAGAGCCGGAAAATCCAACTTTCCAGTTATTGTAGAAATATCCAGATGTTTTTGGCAGAGACGTATTTTTAAACGAATAGAAAAGGCGCATAGCACACATAATTTTCCCATGATGAAGATAAAAAAGAACGAAATGGGAACGAAAATTGCAAAACTGTTTGTGATCACAGCGGCAGTCTATTTGGGAATGAGATTTGCAGTTCCGATAGTCCTGCCGTTTTTGATTGCGCTGGCACTGGCCAGGTTTTTGTATCCTCTGGCAGGGATGCTTGAGAAGAAAACAGGATGTCAGAGAAATGTAGCGAGGCTGTTGGCATATGGAATTTTTCTTGTCGGGACAGGCGCTGCGGCAGCAGGCTTACTGTATCTTTGTTATCGTATGGGCAGCAGCTGTCTGGAGCATATGGACGGGTGGAAAGAAAGTGCGCAGGATATTTTCTGCACTTGCTGTGACAGAATAGAGCGGATGTTTGGGATCGGCGCGGGAGAAATTCAAAAGACAATTCGCAGGGAGACATCTGATCTGACAAAAGGCATGGTGTCTTATTCAAAGGATGCAGGATGGTATATGATTGGGCTGCTGGCGAAAGTGTTTGTAACATTTATTGCGGCGTTTCTGATGTTAAATGATTATGAGCGGATCATCGGCGGATGTAAAAAAACACAGGCAGGAAGAATGGCAGTTTCTGTGATGAATGAAATCAAGGGGGCGTCAGGGGCGTATCTGGGGGCGCAGCTGCGCATTATGGGAATCATCACAGCCATTTGCATCGCCGGTCTTTTCTTGCTGCGGATTCCTTATGCATTTTGGATCGGACTGGGAATTGGATTTTGCGATGCGCTTCCGTTTATCGGAACGGGAACGATATTTGTGCCCTGGGCGTTGATTGATATTCTTTTAGGAAAGTACAGGCAGGCGGCGTGTCTGTTTATTTATTATATCATCTGCAGTTTTGTCAGAGAGCTGCTAGAGCCAAAGCTGGTGGGGAAGCATTTGGGGGTGCCGCCCCTGGCGGTGCTTATGAGTATCTACATCGGAGTCCGGGTATATGGCGGAGCGGGGGTGATCTTTGGGCCGGTTTCTGCGCTGTTGATTTATGAGATGTACAAACTGTAAATACGTATGCTATAACTTAAAACATGACAAACAGCTGACATGTTTTGAGTTGTATAATAAAAACGATAAAAGGAGCAGTCATGAAAATAGACAGGCAGATTGGAATTTTGTCCATGCTGTTGCAAAAAGATATGGTTACGGCGCCTTATCTTGCGGAACTGTTCGAAGTTTCCAGACGAACCATTAACAGAGATGTCGAGGATTTGTGCAAAGCGGGAATTCCTGTTGTAACAAAGCCGGGAGCAAATGGCGGAATCTCCATTATGGAGAACTATAAAATGGACAAAACGTTGTTTACAAATGCGGAAATGCAGGATATCCTTGCAGGACTTCGCAGTCTGGACAGTGTAAATGGTACAAACCGTTATGGAAAGCTGATGGAAAAGCTGGCGGCGGGCTCTTCTGATTTTATGGTAGGGAATCAATCTATATTGATTGATTTGGCTTCGTGGTATAAGGAGTCTCTTGCTCCGGGCATTGAATTGATACGAACTGCCATAGATATGTGCAGAGAGTTGGAGTTTATTTATTATTCTCCCCAAAATGAAGGACTCCGCTGCATAGAGCCATATTATCTGATGTTTCGATGGTCCAGCTGGTATGTATGGGGCTGGTGCAGAAAGAGAGAAGACGTTCGGCTGTTTAAGCTGAACCGCATGGAACATATACGGGTATCAGAACGGGAATTTACGAAAAGACAGGTGCCGATGCCGGATTTGAGTAATGAACGGATATTTCCCGGCGGGATAAAGGTAAAAGCCTTGTTTGATGCGGAGTGCAAATGGAGACTGGTAGAGGAGTTCGGGAGCGGAAGCTTCGAGGAACAGGAGGATGGAAGGCTTTTATTTCATGCAGATTATACAAATAAGGAAAATCTGATGATATGGCTGATGACGTTTCGGGAAAAGGTAGAATTGCTGGAGCCGGAAGAGCTTCGCGTGGAGATCAGAGAGAGCATTGAGAAGATGCGGGAAAGATACGACAATTCAAACACGTTCAGAGAAAGGGGATAAAGCATATGAGATATACGTGGATCGATCATTATTTACAAAATAAACTTGGTGTTACGAAGGATTTGAAAGAGGAATGGAATTGGGTACGGTATAAAATCGGTGAAAAGATGTTTGCGGCAGTCTGCCTTGGGGAAGATAATGAACCTTACTATATTACATTGAAGCTGGAGCCGGCGGAAGGAGATTTTTTACGGCAGCAGTACGAAGACATTGTTCCGGGGTATTATATGAATAAAACTCATTGGAATTCGGTTAAGCCGGATGGAAACGTGCCGGATGATCTGTTAAAAGATCTGTTAGATAAATCTTATGAACTTGTGCTGGGCGGATTGGGTAAGAAGAAGCGGCAGGAAATTTTGGAAAGTTCCATTCAGTCAGAGAAATTGAGCTGCTGTGGTACGGAATGTGAAACATGCGGCTGTTATGGGAGTCTGTGCAGGGGATGTAATGTAAGTCTTGGGAAGGTGTTTCATGCACCAAAGGGACAGGCGTGCCCCATTTATGAATGTGCTGTAAAGCAAAAGAAATCCAAAAGCTGCAGAGCTTGCAATCACGCTCCCTGTGATATCTGGAGAGGGACAAAGGACCCGTCTCTTTCTGAAGAAGAATTTGAAAAGAATATACAGGAGCGGATTGCGAGATTGCAGGGGGATCTTTCCTGTTAGGTTGACAAAGCGATACGAATGTTGCATAATAAAAAAGACAATTGTGTCGCTTTTTTGGGAGGAGAGAGAAACCATGAAAGAATTTACATTAAGAGCATGGAAAACGGAGGATGCAAACTCATTGGCAAAAGCCGCGGATAACCCTGCGATTGCAAAAAACCTGCGCAATGTATTTCCGAATCCCTATACCGTGGAAGATGCCGTATGGTATATCAATGACTGTATTTCCAATACAGAAAAAAAGCAGCTCAATTATGCAATTGTGGTTGACGGGCAGGCTGTCGGAGGGATTGGAGTGTCTGTACAGGAGGATGTATATGAGAAATCCGCCGAGCTTGGCTATTGGCTGTCGGAAGATTACTGGCGTAACGGAATCGTATCAAGAGCCGTTTCTGTGATTTGTAAAGAAGCATTTGCAGCATTTGATATTGTCCGTATATTTGCCGAACCATTTGCAGACAATGCAGGATCAAGGGGAGTTTTGGAAAAAGCGGGATTTACATATGAGGGGACGATGCGAAACGGTGTTTACAAAAACGGAGAAATTCATTCGTACTGTATGTATTCTGTTTTGCGGGAGGAATTTGCAGTCTGATATGGGGAAGAAAGGAACAAAAACAAAAGAAATAATCCGCCGGCAGGCATACCTTTTATTTGCAGAACAAGGCTTTAAAGCGGTAACAATGACAGATATTTGCAAAAAGACAGGGTTGAGCAGAGGCGGGCTTTACCGATATTACTCTAAAACGGAGCAGATTTTTGCAGAAATTCTTTCCGAGGAATATGTGATAGCAGACCGTATCGAAAAAAGAGAAAGGGCAAGTGTAATTTTAGAAGATATGCTGGAAGCGATCAGATCTGAAATTATGGATAAGGAGTTATCTTTAAGTCTTGCCATTTACGAATATGCCAATATGGGAAATGAGGATTTTTTTGCAGATATAAATGAAAGAGCCAAAAAGCGCTGGATTGGTCTTTTGAAGTATGGAATAGAAACAAAGGAGTTTCGGGCAGTTGATCCGGAGCAGGTTTCTGATTTGATTTTGTATTATTATCAGGGGCTGCGTATGTGGTCCCGGGTGATTTCCTTTGACGAGCAGGTGGCAGAGCATTATGTAAAAACGGTGAAGCAACTGGTATTAGGCGAGTGAGGATTATTTGAATATGATATATGAAATAAACGACAGAAAGCAGGCCGCGTTTCTTTTTGCAGGCTGGCAGGAGTCCATAATCTGGTCATGTCTGCAGGGGGTAATGGGATACATTTATGCAGATGATGTGCACAATCCTGTTTCTGCAATGGCCATATTAGGAGATTTCTGTTTCTTTGCAGGTGAGCCGAACCGGGAATTAATTGCATTTAAACCGAAATGGAACAGGCAGGATTTTATCATCGCTGTTCCAAGGAATCGCGGTTGGGCGAAAGAAATAGAACAGTATCATGGGAACAAAGCCAAAAAGGTTGTCCGGTACGCCATGAAAAAGGAAGGGAATATTTTTAATCGAAATAAGCTTGCGAACCTGGTGGAGAAGCTTCCATCGGAATATACCCTTAGCCTGATAGATTCATCGATTTTTGATTATTGTAAAAAGCACGACTGGTGCAGGGACTTTGTATCGCAGTTTCCGGATTATTCTTCTTTTCAAAAAAGCGGTTTGGGCGTTGTTGTTATGAAGGAAGGGATTCCTGTTTCCGGTGCATCTTCTTATTCTGTTTATTCTGGCGGAATTGAGATTGAGATTGATACCAAAATGGAATACCGAAGAAAAGGACTGGCTTTCGTCTGTGGTGCAAAATTAATTCTGGAGTGTCTTGACAGAGAATGGTACCCTAGTTGGGATGCACAGAATTTATGGTCTGTGGCTCTGGCAGAAAAGTTGGGATATCATTTGGATTATGCATATGATGCGTATGAGATTTACGGGTATTAAAAGACAGATAGAGCTGCCGCCGGAAAATAAATACGATGCCGCCAGAGAAAACCGGATGAATACAAAGGAATGAATGATGCCGGGGAAATCAACAGGGCGGAGGGATCGGAAGAATAAAAAAATAAAGAAAATGATTGCCAAATGGCTCATTTCATACTAAAATAAGTTCGGTGCACAAATTACTTTCCGGGGGAACATCCCAAAAGACAGCAGTTATGTGCAAATATGGCGAAAAGGAGATTGAAAAATGAGCTACGTTGATGAAGTACTCGAAAGAGTAAAAGCAAAAAATGCATCAGAGCCGGAATTTCTTCAGGCAGTAGAAGAAGTGTTGGATTCTTTAAGACCGGTTATCGATGCAAATGAAGAAACCTATCGTAAAGAGGCGCTGTTGGAAAGATTGACCGAGCCGGACAGACAGTTTAAGTTCCGTGTACCGTGGGTAGATGATAAGGGACAGGTTCAGGTAAATACAGGATACAGAATCCAGTTTAATAATGCCATTGGACCGTACAAAGGAGGACTTCGCTTACATCCTTCTGTAAATACAGGTATTATCAAATTCCTTGGATTTGAACAGATTTTCAAAAATTCTCTGACAGGACTTCCCATTGGCGGAGGCAAAGGCGGCGCTGATTTTGATCCAAAAGGAAAATCCGACAGAGAAGTTATGGCATTCTGCCAGAGCTTTATGACAGAGCTTTGCAAATACATTGGCGCAGACGTTGACGTTCCAGCAGGAGATATCGGAACAGGTGCAAGAGAAATCGGTTACATGTTCGGACAGTACAAGAAGATTAAGAGCACCTATGAAGGCGTTTTAACAGGAAAAGGCTTAACCTATGGCGGCTCTCTGGCACGTACGGAAGCTACCGGATATGGTCTTTTGTACATTACAGAAGAATTGATGAAATGCCATGGCGAGTCCATGGAAGGCAAGACAGTTGTGATTTCCGGTGCAGGAAATGTAGCGATTTACGCAACACAGAAAGCACAGCAGATGGGAGCAAAGGTTGTAACCTGCTCCGATTCCACAGGCTGGATTTATGATCCGGAAGGAATCGATGTAGCTCTGTTAAAAGAGGTCAAAGAAGTAAAACGTGCACGTCTGACAGAGTATGCAGCAGCAAGACCAAGTGCAGAGTATCACGAAGGCCGCGGCGTATGGTCCGTAAAATGTGATATCGCATTACCCTGCGCAACACAGAATGAGCTGCATTTAGAAGATGCAAAACAGTTAGTTGCAAACGGATGTAAGGCAGTCTGCGAAGGCGCTAACATGCCGACCACAATTGATGCAACCAAATATCTGCAGGAGAACGGCGTATGGTTCATCGGCGGCAAAGCCGCAAATGCAGGCGGAGTGGCAACTTCCGCTCTGGAAATGTCCCAGAACAGCGAAAGATTAAGCTGGACCTTTGAGGAAGTAGATTCTAAGCTGCAGCAGATTATGGTAAATATTTATCACAATATTGATGATGCAGCAAAACGTTACGGCCATGAAGGTGATTATGTAATGGGCGCGAATATTGCAGGCTTTGAGAAGGTTGCAGAAGCTATGATCGCGCAGGGCGTTGTTTAATAGCTGATTTTTGAAATAAAAGCAGATAAAAATCCCGGAAATCATTTTGATTTTCGGGATTTTTTTCGTAAGATTTTCCAAGAAAATTCTTGACACACCCGGAATCGTGTACTATACTATTTAGGTCTGTGAATAGTATAAGAATGTGAGCCAAAGCCCCGGCGAGCATTTGAACTATAGAGAATATGGCAGTAAGAATAACGTCCGGACATACGGGATTCGATATGCCAGTGTTAAAATCAGAAGGATTGATAATTTCAAGGAGGGAAACCAATGAAAACATTTGTAGCCAGTGCTGCTGCTGTTGAAAGAAAATGGTATGTAGTTGATGCTGATGGAATGACATTAGGACGTATGGCATCTGAAGTAGCGAAAGTATTGAGAGGAAAGAACAAACCGATCTTTACGCCTCATATTGATACAGGAGATTATGTAATTGTAGTAAATGCAGAAAAGATCAAAGTAAGCGGCAAAAAGCTGGATCAGAAGATTTACTATCG
This sequence comes from uncultured Roseburia sp., assembly GCA_947564765.1. Taxonomy (GTDB): domain Bacteria; phylum Bacillota; class Clostridia; order Lachnospirales; family Lachnospiraceae; genus Roseburia_B. The sequence goes on from CANODN010000036.1 coordinate 11,240, forward strand.
TCATTCCGATTATGTAGGTGGAATGAAAGAAACCACATTAAAAGAAATGTTGGCAAAGCATCCGGAACGTGTTGTTGAATTTGCAGTAAAGGGAATGCTTCCAAAGGGACCTTTGGGAAGAGAAATGTATAAGAAATTATTCGTATATGCAGGCCCGGATCACAAGCATGCAGCTCAGAAACCAGAAGCTTTAACATTTTAATCGGTCAGGAGGTAAATTACAGTGTCGAATACAAGATATTACGGAACAGGAAGAAGAAAATCATCTGTTGCCAGAGTATATTTAGTACCGGGAACAGGTAAAGTTACGATCAACAAGAGAGATATTGATGAATATTTAGGATTGGAAACATTAAAAGTAATCGTTCGCCAACCGTTAGTTGCAACAGAAACAGCAGACAAATTTGACGTTTTGGTTAATGTAAAAGGCGGCGGCTACACAGGTCAGGCAGGCGCAATCCGTCATGGTATTGCAAGAGCATTGCTTCAGGTAGATGCAGATTACAGACCGGTATTGAAATCCAACGGATACTTAACACGTGATCCGAGAATGAAAGAGAGAAAGAAATACGGTCTCAAAGCAGCGCGTCGCGCACCGCAGTTCTCCAAGAGATAATTCAAGCGAATATTGCAAAAGAGAGATATTCCCCGGAAACACCGTGTTTCTGGGGTTTTCTTATATTCTGAAATTTCTATGAGAAACCACAAGATCACACAAATTTTCATCGGTAAGTTGAGATCGATTCTGATCACAGCCCCTTCACCTTGTTTGCGGTATTCTTCCGGGATAAGTTCGCCGGG
>CANODN010000037.1 GCA_947564765.1 uncultured Roseburia sp.
ATAGTCTAGACCATAGCCGACCACGAATTCATTTGGCACTTCAAAACCAACATATCTGGCATAACCCCCGCCTGTACCAAGGGTTTAATCGCTGTATCCACAGCTATAATAAAAGATTTATTTTTTGCCCTTTTCAATTCTTTAATATTTTTATTGAGCGAGGGGCCTGCAGAAACTATGAATGCCGGAATGTCTGTAGGTATCACACCAAAAAGCTGAAATGCCTTATATCCTGTTCTCACATATCTCACATTACTGTAAAAATTATCTGCCAGATTATTCCGAAAGAACATTTTTGTACCTAAACTCACATAATATGATTTTGCATTTTCCTTTAACAAATTTAAAAATTTTTCCACCTGTTCCAAACACAGTTCTACATAATTAGGCAATACAAAATATTTCATCAAAGGCACTCTATCCCCTTGAAGCATAGTAGAAATCATTCTCTCCAGCCCTTTTTCATTAATACCCTCTACTATAAGTACAACCGTTCTATTTCCAAACATTTTTTTGAAATCTGCCAATTGCAATTGCCTATAAAACACAGAAAAATTTGGCTCATATATTAAAATTTGTACGCTTTCATCTGCTACCTTATTTAGTTCTTCCAAATAATGCAGGTTACCCATCCCCAATATAAAGATTGGGGCATTCGGTATAATCTGGCCTAATACAGAGACTTGATTTATTGGATGTGCTGCAGGGCTGCGCCTTCCTGCCAGATAAAGTGTCCTGCCATTTTTCTCTACTAATAATATTTTTTCTCCTGTAAACGCCAATTCTTCCTTAATACAAAGTTCTTCTTTCTTCAACAAATCCTCGTATTTCTTTTCTATCTGCTGCGTAATGCCAGGAAAACGTTTTTCTAGCTCTTTAAGATTTCTATCCTTTTGGTTCTCCGACATAAGAGTTCTCCTTTTCCTTGAAATATTCCTCTGACAAAAACATTTCCAAATACCCAGCTACCCCCTGTTCCATGGCATCCATCATCAAAACATTGTCTCCCTCACGAATTGCTGTTTCACAATCTTTTAATATATCTGCCAGATTTTGATACACTCCCTCTTCCATTCCTGGAAAATTATCTAAAAACCATTGCACAAATTCTTGTATCTGTGGAATAAGATCCTGACAATTCTGCACATAAGTGTTATTCCTATAATACGTGGCTTGAAATCCTAGAAAGCTTATGTTTTCATAGAGTTCCTTTATTTTTTCCTCCATCCATTCCTCTTTTCTTAAAAAAAACCAGCCGAAGCTGGTTTTTTCTATATTAAACTTAGTTCTACTGTAAAAGTGACAATACACCCTGTGTTGCTTGGTTACCCTGTGCCAGCATAGCTTGGCCTGCTTGTGCCAAAATCTGGTTCTTGCTGTATTCCACCATTTCAGAAGCCATATCTGTATCACGGATACGGGATTCTGCTGCCTGAGTATTCTCTGCTGCCACATCCAAGTTAGCAATTGTATGCTCTAATCTGTTCTGGATTGCACCGAGTTTAGAACGCTGAGAGGATACCTTAGACAAAGCGCCTGCGATAGCGGAGATTGCCTTACCAGCTTTGGAGAAGCTTCCAATGCTTACCTTTCCTCTTGCTACACCGATTGTGCTTGCATTCATATTGCCAATGGTAATCGCAATTTTCTGTCCGGAAAGAGCACCAACCTGAAGATTCTTGTTGGAGAAGGTTCCGTCTAACAGATTCATTGTATTGAACTGTGTAGTAGACTGGATTCTGTCGATCTCAGATACTAACTGATTGATCTCATCCTGAAGTGCTCCTCTGTCAGCTGTGGTATTCGGATCGTTTGCTGCCTGAACAGCTAACTCGTTCATACGCTGTAAGATAGAATGTACTTCGTTTAAAGCACCTTCAGCTGTCTGAACTAAAGAAATACCATCCTGTGCGTTTGTTGAAGCTCTTGTCAATCCACGAACCTGGCTTCTCATTTTCTCGGAAATTGCCAATCCTGCTGCATCATCTGCTGCACGGTTAATTCTGTAACCAGAAGATAATTTCTCAGATGATTTTGCCTGCTGTCCTGTGATAATGCCTAACTGTCTGTTAGAGTTCATTGCTGTAAGATTGTGTTGTACTACCATATTATTTTCCTCCTTGAATATACTGCAGCTTCCCTGCTGCAAAACTTGTTTTTTTGCAGATGCGCCTCTTCCTGGCCGTACGCTCCATTCGGATTTGCATTCTCAAGTAACAATTGTTATCTTGTTTACTTGTAATATATATCGGACCAATGTCTCGATACTTTATAGTAAAAAGTAAAAATTTTTTATTTTTTTTATTTTACTTTTTATTATCGATTACCTGCGCAGAATAACTTTTCTGCCGCATCATATTCTGATAATACTGATGAACCACCTTCTGGCTGTTGCGGACGCCTTTCACCTGCTCCCGCACTTCGGCAAATTTACGGTCTGCGTCTTCTTTATTTCTGGCTTCCTGCGTCTGAATCGTATTTGTCTTTTCAGTAATCTCTTTAATCAGCGCCTGCATTTTTTTGATCTCGTCTGCATACTGCGCCCTGTTTTCATTGAGATTATCCCGAATGCGTGCAAAAAGCTCTTCAAAGCCATCGTCTAACAGGTTTAGCTGTTCTACGAATCCGGCTTTATTGTCCATATTCTTTTCAAAATCCTCCGGCAGGAGATTCGGATCCTGCAGTAAAAGTTTCTGCTGACGGTTTAATTCTATAATTCGATCCAGAATGCCCCGTTTCTTTTCCAGGCTTTCCAGCATGATATTAATATAGCTTGTTTCCATATTCATCTCCTGTGATTGAACGCATTATTTCATACCGGCTCCTCCGGCCCTTTTCATAACTTCCTTCCATGTATCCCGCATTGTTCGAAGATGCTCCAGGACTTCTTCTAAAATTTCTTTGTCCTTGTGGATGTTTGCTTCTACCAGCCTTTGATGAAGATATGCATAGACATTTTCAAAATCCTTAGATACCGGATATTTCGGATTCAAAGTCGCCCGAAATTCTTCAATGATCCTTTCCACTTTTACGATATTGTTATTCGCTTTGGGAATATCTTTTTTCTCAATCGCATCCACTGCCATATTACAGAACTTAATGGCGCCTTCATAAAGCATAAGCGTCAGTTCCGCCGGCGTCGCCGTCATGATTCTGTTATTTGCATATGCCGCATATCCCTGTCTGTTTGTCATTGTATAACCTCCCTGTTGTGAATGACTGTAGAATATACCCGTTCTTCCGGACTTTGCAACCAGTGCAAAGCCCGGAACCAATAGTTATGAACAATATCCGATCAGCCTCCGAATAAGCTTGCAAGATAAGACTGCTGACTCTGTAGTGTGGCAAGGGCAGATTCCATTGCTGCAAATTTTCTGTAATAAGAATCCTCTATCTTCTGCAGCTTCTCTTCCCACTTACTGATCGTCTTTGTATAGTCACTGTATTCTCTTGCCATTTCTTTGTCATTGTATACGACATTGAAACTGCTTAAGGTTGTAGAACTCATTTTCTTATTAATTGTATTATATACACCGCTGGTAAGCTGTTTCATAAACTCAACAACTGCATCCGGATCGGAATTCAGCGCTGCCATCAGCTTATCTGTATTACCTGAAGTCAATGCATCGTCTGTATCCCCATCAATATGGAACGCATTCTGCTCATTGTCTGCCGAATTCAAAATTCCAAGGGTATGGATACCGAAACTGGAAAGGCTGTAATTCTTTCCATTGATATTATAAGATTTCAGCATTGCAGATGACATACCGTTTAAAAGACTTCCTAATGTGTCATCCCGGCGGAGCAGAGAATCTTTGATCTTCTTCTCCCATTCTTCAACCTCTGAATCACTCAATGCAGCTTTTTCTTCACTTGTTAACGGTTCATAGCCTTTGGCTGTACCGGCATTGTACAGCTTTGTCATTTCATTAATCAGTTCGTTATAATCTTTTAAAATGCCCTTGATCTTATCGTAAAGGCCCTGGGTATTATTGGCGATGGTTACGGTGATCTCTTCATTTCCCGTCTCAGCCAGTGCATTAATCGTCAGACCATTTACCGTCAGCTGATTGGTTGTGGACACATAAGATGCGCCGTTTACCTCAATCAGAGCATCCTGACCGTCCACACGGGTTGCTCCCTTACTGTATTCCGGCACAATAGTTCCGTTTAAAACGCCTACTGCATTTGTGATCTTTGCCGTTACATTCTCTGCCGTAAAGGATGCATTATCCAGCAGTGCATGATCGCTCAATGTTGTCTGCGCCGCATTGATTTCATCCTGCAGATCGTTGACAAGAGTATCTAAGGTACCATTCTGATATGCCGTCTGAACCGCTGTAATCTGATCGGCATTTGCCTGTACGCCGTTTTCATCTGCCGCTTCATATGCCGCTATTGTCGTAAGTCCGTTTTTATATGCATTTACCTGGCTTTCGTCTACAACTGTTTCGATTACTTTCGTGCCGTCTGCATTTGTCTTTTCTTCTTCTTTGGTAAATCCTGCTTTTTTCTCAACATCCTGCAATCTGGAAGATGCATCTGTTAGTGTAATGCCTTTCTCATCCAATTGCTGCTGGTTAAATGTTTCTTTGTTCTCTCCCCTGCTTGTATATGTACCGTCTTTTAATTTGTCATAGAGATTTCCATCTGCATCGATATATACATTTGTTAAGTTCTTTTCCTTCAGCAGTGTATGCAGATCATCTTTCTCCTGGGCCGAAAGCTTGGAAAGATTATTTTGTTCTGCATCCTTTACCGTCTTATAAGCATTGGCATACTTCATCTCTGCCGAATTGTTCGTGATCGTTGCAGGCGCTTTGCGCACTTCTTCCAGAATTGATGCAATCCTGCTCTCCGTTGCTGCAGCATCGTAATTACCGGATACATCATATACCGCATAAGCTTCCCACTTATTATACATCTCCGTATCTGCCTTGGATGCCACGCTAAGCCCCAGCTTATTCAAAGCCGCTGCACCGTCTGCATCGCTTCCTGTCAGAGAGAAATCGCTGTCCTTGCCGGTTTTTGCAGATGCTACATAAATGCGGTGATGGGTTGCATCATAGCTGGCTTTTACGCCTGCACTGTTTAAGGATTTTACAAAATCGGACACTGTCGTATCGCCATTCACTGCGATATCCGTCGTCTTGCCGCCTACATTGACACTGATCGTGCCGTCGCCGCCGGTATAACCCAAATCGGACAGCTTGCTGCTGTCTGTCGTTTTGCTTCCCAGATCAGCGCCTGTCAGATAACCGCTCCTTGCAACATCAACGATTTTTACGGAATAGCTTCCGTTGATTGCCGAAGAAGATGCACTGACGGTTGCTTTTGTGGAATCAGAAACGGTAGCTGTTCTGATATTATACGCTGCGGAATATCTTAAGCTGGTCAGCTTACTGTAAAAAGATGAAATTTTACTGTTTAAAGACTTCCATGCATCCTGTTTCCAAGACAGCTTCGTCTGTGCCTTTGTGTATTTCTGCGTTTTCATACGATATGCGGACACCAGTTCTGAAACTAACGCTTCGGTATCCAATCCTGAATTCATTCCTGTGATTCTAACGGGCATGTGATTTCCTCCTATCTCTTTTCATCTACCATAAGTCCTGCCATTTCCCATACCTTGGCAATCATATCCAGTGTTTTCTCCGGCGGATATTCTTTAAGGACTTCTTTGGTATCCTTGTCAATAATTTTAATCGTGATTCGATTTGTTCCGTCATGAACTCCAAAAACAGCTTCGGAATTCCGGGAATTCCTTCTGATCTCTTCTGCTGCCTTCTTCAAAGCCTCTGTTCCTGCACCCTTTGTACTGTTGCTTTTGCTGCTGTTTCCGTTGTCGTTTTGCGCCAAAGTATCTTCTGAAATTACGGTTGGCTCTGCATTTTTCTCAACGGATACAGCTTCTGTCACGACACCTGCTGATTTCTCAGGCGCCTCTTTTGCCGTTTCTGCTCCTGACACGCTTCCTTGATATGCCATTTGCGGATTTGAAATTGATTGAATCGCCATCTCTAACCACCTCCGTGTGATTGTACCGAAACACTCCCTTTTAGAAGCATTTATTGTTTATCTACGTATTTTATATCTATATCGGACAATATCTTCCAAACATTTAGAGTAACTTCTTCAACGCCTCCATTCCATCCGGATGAATTGCCGCTTTGTTTTCATCTTCAATCTGAAGATATACTTCCTTCCGGTAAATCGGCACTTCTTTTGGAGCCGTAATACCGATCTTGATCTGATCGCCCCGGATTTCAAGTATTGTAACTTCAATGTTATTGTTCAGTACGAGAGACTCTCCTTTTCGTCTGGTTAATGCCAGCATATTTATTCACCCGCCTTCTTTTTTCCGTCCTTGATCAAATCATATATTTTATATCTGACTGCGTAATCGTCTTCCACAATCAACTGACACCCTTTATTGGTATCGGTATTAATCACAATCGGCGCCTTTAAATTTACGGATATTTCCTCAATCTCCCTGGGAACCGTCACTGTGACAAGGACGTACGTATTCTCCGGCGTCAATGCACCCAGATTTTCCAGAAGCGCATCGTCAACTGTCGGATTATAGTCCTGCAGTAATTCCGTCGGCACAGCAACCGGTATGGCAATATCGCCATCATCCATAGACTGCAGCCACATGATTATGGATTTCTCCTCCCGGTCCGAATCGAAAATCAACGTAAAATGTCTTAAATTGGGAAATCCGATCATCCCCTGATCGATCCGGATGATTTTTTCGTCCTCTATTTCAATCTCTCCGAATAATCTTGTCTTTGCTTTCATGATTTATCCTCGCTTTAAATATAATCTAATAAAGTCTGCTTTTCAATCTTGCCTGCCGATAAAAGAGACGCCTGATATGCATTATAAGCCGCTGTATATTCAATAATGATATCGGACAATTCCTTATCTTCATTACAGGATTTCAGCTCTTCCTGGGTAAGCTGCAGATTGCTGATTCTGGTCTCTGTCATCTCCAGCTGATCGCCCCTTGCACCGACTTCTGTATAGGCAATATTGAGTTTTTCCAAATATTTATCAAATTTACCGATTCCTTCACTGTAAAGCTCCGTCAGATTACTGTCTGCATAATCAGCTTCTTTTTGTGCCGCTGCCAGCCATTTTTCGATCTGATCCTTGCAGCCTGCATATTGTGCCTCATTCTTCATTTCTTTCAGACGGTCTACCTTGTCATGGGCATTGATTGCCGCCTGTACAGCATCCGTAAGCTCTACCACATCCTGATAAATATTCATATCAAAAATCTCGTCTGCCTGTAAATTAACGGTTAAGGTCTGATTCAGAGATACGGTATAATTGATATCCTCATAAATTTTATTGCCGTTTGCATCAAATTTGGTATATTCAATCGGATTTTTGGCATCACTGACATCTGTACAGTTATAATAATATTCCGGCCGAAGTTCGCCTTTGTCAAAACCGGTTTTCTGGTAATCAATTTCAATAGAAGCACGGTCTGATTTCAGTTCCTTGCTCAGTTCGCTGCCGATAATCACATCTCCGGTATTCCTGATAATGACAATTTCATTGTCTCCGATTGCTTTGTGTTCGTTCAGACCATTCTTTGCCCATTCTTCCTCTGATTCATATACTGTCGGCGTCGGAAGTGTGATCGCCGTTCCGTCTTTTTTGGATGCTTTCAATGTTATCGTATCTCCGGCATCAATGCTGTCATATGCAAGACGAATCCTTTCATAATTGTCTTTGACAATATAGTCTTCCTTAGAAACCCGGTCAAGCTCTGTCGTATCCGTCACTTCATCCAGCGTGGTCGGAACCTCAATGGAGCCGCTGAAATACGAACGCTCTTCAATATCCTGATAGCTGAATTTCTGGGAAATCTGATACGTTGTTTCTCTTTCGTCTTCTGTAAATGTCAGCTGAGAATTTGTCCGAAAACCGGTAAATACAGTCCTTCCCGCATTGTCGGCATTTCCTTCGCTGTAGAGCTGTGTCTTTAATGCCGTCAAATTCTTTAATATCGTATTTCTGTCTTCTGCTGTCAGATAAGAGTTTGTTCCGTTTACACATTCAGTCTTAACATCTGTCAGAATCTTATTCATATTCTTGAGCGCAGTTTCCGTTGCCTCTAACCATGCCTCTGCATCCGGAATATTTTTCTCGTAATACTGATCGATCTGGCTTAATGTGCTCCGAAGCCGCAGCGACCGAATCGCGATAATCGGATTTTCGGATGGCCTTTGAATCTTTTTCTGGGATGACATCTGCAGATTCAATGCATTTACATTGATCTTATTTCCATTGATATTGGCAGATGTATTATTGATCATCATATTATTGGTTATTCGCATATCCTGATTCCTCCTGTAAATACAAAGGCTTATACGCCTGTTCCGTTAATTAATTTATCGTACATTTCCGACATGCACTGAATCATACGGGCTGCCAGATTATATGCATTCTGGAACTTCACCAGATCCAGAGCCTCTTCATCCTCGTCTACTCCGGAAACGGAAAGCCTCTGATTCGTAATCGTGCTTGCAATGTCTGTGTAATTATCCATGAAAACCTGAGATTTCTCGGTGTCAATCGAAATATCCGAATAAATACAATGCAGGAAATCCTTAGCACTGCCGCCACGGAACATTTTTACATCGCTTTGCAGCGCCAGCATAGCATCTACAATATCATGAGCGTCTATTTTTCCCTGTGCAATCATATCTGCTGTTGTGGTAGCAAAAATCGCTGAATCCCTGACACTGGCATCCGCTACGTTAAAATTCAATGCCGTCAGCTGATAATAGCTGTTTGAGGTGGAGGAAATAACAGATGCGGCATCTGTTACGCCGTCCTTGCTTACGGTCTGATCTTTAAAATCAAATTCCGTGCCATCGTATTTGGATGCAATAAAGAACGCTCCCATAGGATCTCCATTTAAATCTGCTCCTTCCAGCTGATATGCGTTAAAACGGCTGGAAAATGCCCGTAAAAACTCGCTCATCTGTCCCATGTAGTAGGGAATTCCCATAGAATCCACCGATTCTCCGATCTTTGCCTGTTTCCCAAGAACATCCTTTGCTGTTGTGGAATCCAGCATCTTTTCCAGCTGGAAGGTATAGGATTCTATATTGCCATCCGCATCCAGCTTTGCTTCAAATCCGGTGTATTTGTATTCTTTATTCTTAATGGTAATGATTCCTTCATCCGCCATCGTCATGGATTCTACCGTGTTCATCGTCGAAGGTTTGATCGTAACCCGGGAACCGACTGCCTTTGTTACCTCTCCCTGGAAATTTTCTGCATTATTGCCATCCCGAATCTCTAACAACGCCCGCAAAGAGCCATCCATGGAGGTCGCATTGATATTGAATTTCATTCCGGTATCCGCCCAGACCACATTATACAGTCCTTCTACGTCCGTCTGATTCACCTTATTCTCTCTGGGAATACAATCTAACGTACGGTATTCGAAGGTATCTACCAATGTCTCTCCGTCCAGCTTTACGATATAATTCGTTCCGCCTACATACATATCCGGGTAATGACTGTTCGTCACCGGAGACTCTTCCGCCGTAATCGGTACAATTTTTGCCAGCTCGTCGATTACCAGAGCTCTCTGATCTCTCAACTCATTGGCAATGCCTCCCTGCAGCTCGATAGAGTTGATCTGTTTCGTCAGCGCTGCAATTTTCTCTGCGCTGGAATTAATGCTTTCCACCAATGTTTTGATCTGATCGTTACAGTCCTTCTGCAGTTTGCTCAGACCATTGGATACATTATGAAAATAATTCGTAAAAATCTGCGCTTCGCTGATGAAATTCTTACGCCTGTTATCATCTCCGTCTGCACTGGTCAATGCATTCAGCTGATTAAACATATTTGCAAACAATGTGGAAAATCCCGGATTGGCTGCACCGTCATCCACATAATAATTCTCAATCTGATTCAGATAGCTCAATTTTGTTTCAAAATGTCCTACAGAGGACTGATTTTCCCAGTATTTCACGTCATAATAAGCATTTCTGGCCGATGTAATAGAAACCGTCGTAACGCCGGCTCCGGTTGTTCCGTACTTCTGATTTACTCTAAGGGCCTCTGCAGCCTGCCGGTTTGCAACCTGCTTACTGTATCCCTTTGTCTGCACGTTTGATATATTGTTGCCGCTTGTGTTAATGGCAGCCTGAAACGAACTTACTGCAGAAGATGCTATATTTAATCCAAAAAATGTTGATGGCATATCCGGTCACCTCTTTCTTTAACCCATCTGATATATTAAAGTTTCTATCATTTCATCGATTACGTTGATAAAACGGCTGGAAGCATTGTATGCATTCTGGAACTTGATCATATTCGTCAGCTCTTCATCCGAAGATACGCCGATCACCTGCTGTCTTGCATTATCTGTTGCCAGCGCCGTACCCTCTAAACCGGAAGCCGTCGAACCGAACACATCTCCCAGTGTTGCCAGCTCTCCGATCATTTTTCCGTAAAACTCGCCAAATGTACAGGGCGTCGTATCATGGGGACTTAAAAACATCGTATCTTCATCCCATATCGCCGCCAATGCTTCACCCAGGCTGTGCGCTACCGGAAGCTCTCCGGGTCTGCCGTTCTGGGTATATGCCGGAAGCAGTGATTCGCTTTCCAAAAGCTTCGGATTCACCCGGATGTTTCCGATCGTATACTGCAAAGCAGTGTCTGTCTTGTCTTCTTCGTTGTATATATAATAGGTATTGCCATCGTCTCCCTGCACTGTTGTGTAGCGGGGACATCCGACTCTTACAAACAATTCCTGCGGCGGCAGGGCTTCATCGGAACCGACACAGCAGTTTTTGGAATCCAGTATTAATGTTCCTGCATCGTAGGATACGCGGTTACCGTTTTCATCTACACCTGTAATAGCGGTATCCGATGCGATATTCGGTGCATACAGATCATTAATCTTCGTAACAAGGGTATGTACCAGCATATCCATTTCCGCTTCTATATTCATCATAACGGAATTCCCAAGGGTATCATCGTATTCCTCCATGGAAATACCCTCAAGATCCCGATAATTTGCGTATTTATCTCCTCTGGCAAAAACCAGAGCCTTTAATTTGCCGATGTCATTTTTGTTGGCAGTGGAAATTTCCTCTTTGATGTCGTATACCTTATAATATTCTTCCTTTGCCGTATTCGACAGATGCGGCCAGTACGGCGTAATAAATCCCGTTTCTTTATCGGTCTTCTTCCCGATCGCATATACATGCATCTCGTCTACAAAGGTGACATTTTCAAAGTTGACCTTTACAACTCCGTTTGCCAGCTCTTTATATGATATATCTCCGTAAGCAGCCGGGGCATCCTTCCACATGCTCCAGAAAATCCTCCAGCTCCTGTCCGGACAGCTGGTCCTGGATGTAAGGCATGACCAGCCGCTCCGCTTCCCGACACTCCATCTCTTCCTCCGTTTTCTGCGATCTTTCGTTCCCCTGCACACAAGCCAGCTCTCTCCCATCGACATGCCGCAAAAGATCGGCTATCTGCTCCAGGAGACAGATCTTACAACCTGCTGCTCACTTGATCTTCGGCATCCGATCATGCGCCCTCGCCTAACCTGCGGTCGGCATGATCGTAAAAAGTAACGATCCTCAGCCGTCGCCCAGGTAATACTGCTGATAATACTTGATCCGCAGCAAGTCGAAGATCTGCATCAGCTGTTGATTGAACCGCAGCCCGTCGAACCGCCCCGGAAGCTTCAGCACATGATCGCTGACCTTATGCTCCTCCATGGTATAGACCGGGTTCTGGGTGATCAGCAGGCTGTGGGCCCGCTCCGGGTGCAGGTCGCCCCTGGACGCTAAAAAGCCGTTCATGGCCCTGCCCGTGGCCGAGATGAAGATCACAAGATCCTTCTCTGAAAACTCCATATCCGGGTCAAAGCTGTGGAACTGGACCACATTTTTCCCGAAGATGATCAGGTCCGTCTGGA
>CANODN010000038.1 GCA_947564765.1 uncultured Roseburia sp.
TGACGTCCATTACAAGCTCTTTTTGTCCGGTCTACTTTTGTCAGAATGGCCCCGGGCAGATATGTTTTAAAATCCAGATACCGCAGCCTTGTGATCGGCGGCAGCTCTTTCTTATAATATCGGTAAAAATGCCATCTTGGCTCATAATACTTGTCTATGTTCCATTTCTTTGCAAATTCTGCTACTACTCCGTCAAATTGAAATCCGATCAGTTCACTGTAGAGATCGATTTCCGTTTTAAACAGATCATAGAAGCTTTTATGAAACAACCCATACTGATTATGCAACATCAGCAGCGTTTTAAAAATCTTCGGGTTTTTAGATTTCAGTTTTTTCCTCTGCGTTTCAAACCAGCCATATCTCTCATATCCGCCAAACAGCTCATCGCCACCGTCCCCGGTCAATACGACTGTGACTTTCTCCCTCGCATGCTTAGATACCAGATACGTCGGATATGCGGAAGTGTCTCCAAAAGGCTCGTCATACCACTTTTCCAGATTCCCCTTCACATTCATCAAATCCTGATGGCTTAATATTTTTAGTGACAGATTTAGATCATATTTCTCTGTCATCATTTTTGCATATTTGCTTTCGTCATAAGCTTTACTGCAAAAACCAATAGAAAATGCTTCAATGTCAGGATGGAGCCGGCTTGCCTCGTATGTAACAATGCTCGAATCCACACCGCCGCTTAAAAACGTGCCGACCGGAACATCCGCGATCATCTGATCTTTTATGGATTTCTGGATCAAATACTTAAATTCCTCCTGCACATCTTCTGTTTTTCTCGTTTGAGAAACTCCCGTATTCACATGCAGTTTCCAATATTTCTTTTTTTGAACAATCTTTTTATCTTTGATACGAAACGTCAGCTTGTGTGCCGGCTGCAGTTTGCAGACATTTTTATACATACTTTTCGGCTCGGGAATATACTGATAAAACAAATAATCATATAACGCTGTATTATCCGGTTCAAAAGAAATCGTTGAACAGGCGTGGACAATCCCCTTCAGCTCGGAAGAAAAAGCAAAATTCTTTCCGTCATAAAAATAATACAGAGGCTTAATCCCTGCCCTGTCCCGAAACAAATGGATCAATCCTTCTCTTTCATCCAAAATTGCGATTGCAAACATACCGTCAATATAATTTACAAAAGCTTCGCCGTATTTTAAATACGCATATAAAATTACTTCTGTATCGGATGTTGTCTGAAACTCATATTCTTCTGCCAAATCCCGTCTTAACTGTTCAAATCCATATATTTCTCCGTTAAATACAATATGCACCATACCGTCGGCAGAGTCCATCGGCTGCATGGCCCGGTCCGACAGATCGATCACTGACAGCCGCACAAAAGCCAATGTAATATCGTGATACCGGCATATTTTCTTTCCGTCCGGACCTCTGTGGACCATAGACTCCAGTCCTGCCTCAAAATCCCATGCCGTATGATTCCCGCCCAAAAATCCACACATACGCTTCCTCCATTATCGTCTTTTTTGTTTTCTGTCGATCACTTCCTGATAAAAAGACATCAGCTGTTCGTATATTTTATCCGGATGCATTTGCGCAATCCGTTCCCTGGCTCTTATTCCCATGTTATGTCTTTCTTCGTCGGTCATCTGCATTGCATAGCGAATTGCTTTTTTCAGCGCCGCGGGCGAATCCTGCTTGATCAGCAAACCGCTTTCCTTATGCTTAATCAGCTGTTCAAAGCTTGCTCCGTATGTTCCTATCACTACTTTTCCAAGCCCCATTGCTTCAATACAGGAGTTTGGCAGATTATCCGCTCTGGAGGGAAGTACGCATGCATATGCATTTTGTACAACGGAATAAAGTTTTGCAGAATCTCTGATCTCTCCCAAATATACTACCCTGTCATGGTATTCGTCTGATGCATTCCTGATCTTCGGCATCATACTTTTATCAATTTCTCTTCCTGCAAAAACAAAGAAAAGCTGCGGATTTTCCTTCAACACATCATATAGGATCTCCTGAATGATCCCGACTCCCTTTAACAGACAAATCCTGCCGAAAAACAACAGATACTGTTTCCCGTTTAATTCTTCCACACAATCCTGCATCTTTGTATTGTCATTTATAATACAGGGCGATTCGATTACTCTGACTTCTTTTTTCAGTTTTTTCTTTACAATCCCGGCTACTATTCTACCCGGCCCGTAAACCGCATCCGCCTTCGCGAATGAATGCAGAAAAAACCTGCTCTCCCAGGTATTCAGCCAGCTCATGTCGCTCATATCGGTCCTGGACTGGCTTGCCAGATCATACCATGGCCCGAAGCTGGACAGTCTGATAACACTTGGGATATTTTTCGGCCGATACCAGACGGACATATCATCCCCGCAGTACTGTATGATGTCAATTTTATCTTTCCGGTTCATTTCTTTGATTCTGCGGTTTATTTCCAGACTTCTGTTTAAATACCATGATGTACTGCGCTTTGTAAGGTAATCCGCACATTTTCCGATCCTGCTGTTTTTATTGACATAGGCGTTATGGCTGAACACGATCACATCAATATTCTCTTTCCACTGAAATGTTTCATTGTGATTGGAGATCATCAAAATCGTAACCCGATGACCTTTTTCTGCCAAAATTTCTGATATATTTGCGATATAATGCCCTAAGCCGCCACACAACTCTTTTTCTGTCACAAATTCATATGTTACGAATAAAATATGCATATGTCATTTCTCCTGATTCTTTTTCTGTCATTGCTGCAGTATTGGAAGTTTATCCATTTCCTTTATTTTGGACAGGCTTTGCGATGATGTGTATTCTTCTGATCCTTCATAATAAAAACAAAAACTGCCCTGATCTGCACTGTGCTTTTTCACATACAATTTATATTCTGCACTTCCTCCGGCAAAATTCCCTTTTCGCGCATATTTTTTCATTTTTATCTGATCTTTCTTTGTCATAAATTTGTAATGCAGAAGGGCAAAAAAGCAGGGTGTCTTTTTATTGCTGTATGGATAAATCGTATGTGCATTTGACATAATTTCATTTTCCTGCAGACGAAACAACGGATATTTTGTAAGCCATACTTCCATTCCAAAAGCCCTGCTTCTTGGTCCTCCACACAGCAAATAAATATCCTCTATATCTTTATGGTAGTACGTATTAGAATCAAAATATTTATAATTCGTAAAAACCTCTTTAAATTCAATTTTTTGATCCCATACGGATTCTTTTGCATACATATCAACCATTAATGTTCTTGCACGCGTAATTTTCTTTCTTTCTAAATAAGAGATGACATCCTGTATGCCGCATTCTTCTACTCCCTGCCATACAAACAGTTCGTCTGCATCGACAACGAGATACCAATGCTTTGTTCCGTAATAACCAATGACCCGGTTAATCCAGCCCGCTTTAATTCTTGACTCAAATCTGTCTTTCACCTGAAATAAATCTACATCGCTCTGCTCCATTAAATAACGAACGGTTCCATCTGTAGATCCATTATCAATCATTGCAAATCTTTTTATCCCAATTTTTCTATAGTGATCCAGAAAAACCGGCATCCGTTCCGCTTCATTGCATATAACGCAAATTAAAATCGGATCTTTAATTCTGGTCTGCATCCGGCTTATGAGCTTAATATTGCTTTTTGTAAACCCTTCTATTACATGGAAACGATCCGGATAATCGTAACTTGTATCTTTTATATCACATAGATAACGAAAAAAAGCCCGTTTCCATCTTCTGGCATTGAAAATTTTTATTTTCTGTTTTCTTATACACAAAAACATATAACTAAGTTTGATGTAATTAAAAATTTTCTTAGTCATACCGCGCCTCTTCTCTATATAGTTCCTTTAATTAAGCTTCCAAAAAATGCATCATATTCTTCCGGCTCAAAAAAACTAAGTCCACTGCATGCCGAAAAAGACATCTCGCCAAATAAAACCCTGCCATCCGGAAGATTATACCAATCCACACGTACATGTTGAAAATCTTTTGATAAAATCCTGCTGTATTTCAACATTTCCTCTAACTTTTCCGGTCTGGGAGCTATGACCGGATCCCTTGGATAAAAATAACTAAACGGCTGAATTTCCCAGTCCTTATTATAAAATGACGCTTTACAATCCGGTTTATGGCTTCCTTTGATGCACCAGATATATGCGGGTTCCCCATGGAAACAATATATATTATAATCATATATATTGTCAGCCAAGCCCTCTAGATATTCTTCACAGATGATTTTAGGAGCAATATCTCTGTAATGAAGTTCAAGCCCCACATATGCAAAATTATGTGCAATCCAATCATTCAATTGACGACGTACCGCCGTCTCATCCATCTTCGATTTATCCTTGATAAAAATATTTCGATTGCTTCCATTGTTCATTTTAAGGGCAAATGCATTCGGCAGAATATCAAAATCTATTTGATCTGCGTCATCCCATACACCATACAATTTTGTAAGATGTTCTTCTCCTATTTTTTCTTTCACCCATTCTCTGACCAGGTACTTATCTGATAAATATGTTCTTCGGGAATCTTTCACATTTAACTTTTCCCAGTTAATAATTTCATTATAAGTAGACGGCGACCGCCAGTTCATCTCTTTTCCAAACTGCGCGAAATATTTTTTATTGATTTCTTCCTGATAATATTTTTCATCCAAATTACTCAAATAATCATAGTCATCATATATAACGATATGATCAGCATCAATTCCAAGACTCTGCAATTGCAGATATAATTCCTTCCGAAACTGTTCAAAAGCCGCCGCAATAATATAGGCGCACATACTTTCTTCCACTTTATATGGCTTCATCACCTGAATTCCGTTTATACTCGTACCAATCAGATTTTCATCATTATCAAAAAAAGCAGCTACAGCAATCGTATTTTTTTCTAAATGTGCCAATAAACTCCTTCCTCTGTTTCCGGATCCGACAATCACAACTGCATTGCTTTCACTTTTTTTCAGATAAGCCAATACTTTATCCAATGTTATTCCTCCCTTTATTATAATCTAATCCATTTTTCCTCTAATCATCCAAAAGCAGTCCGTTTTCTACATGTGATAGAAAAATATTTTTTATCCCATTACTGACAAGCATATTATAAATCTGATCCTCATAGCCTTTTGACAGTAAAACAGCCGTATTCTTATTCATCGTTTTTAATTGCTCAAGAGAAATTACCTCTTTCCCCATTATTTCCATTCCGTGAATCTGAGGATTACTGTCTGCAAAATAAGTAATTTCAAGCCCGTCATTTAACAGCTTCTCCTGCAGCAGCCGTCCCTCTTTTCCTGCCCCATAGATTACTTTATTCTTAAATTCATTTATTTTAGGATTTACTAAAAACAAATTTGTCACTTTTTACCTCTTCCTTGTTCATTCATACCAAACTGTCAAAACTGATAAATAAAATCCGGTAACTCTTTATCCTCTCTGGTATTTCCTCTTCCTGCCAAATCTACTTTACTCTGTTTTCTCTTAAATGCAGCCACTGCACAAATTAAATCTATTTTCTTATCTTTTACGGCAATCTTTCCTGACTCAAGCAAAGCTTGCAGCTGTTTCATATCTGAAAACTGTAATTCTGTTATCTCCATATTCGTTTTGCAATCCTCAAAATAGGATTCTGCTTCTGTATCAATTCTCGGAAAATAATCCCCTTTATTTATTTTTGCCCACTCTTTCATTCTTTCCTTTTCTATATCAATCGAGCTCATACGATTTTCTCCTTATCTCATATCCTTTTTCCTGTTCCTGCTTATACAAAAGGTATTCTCCCATTACAAGAATATCCATATCCGTATTCATAAAGCAATCATACGCATCCTCTAAAGAACAGACAATCGGCTCTCCCCTTACATTAAATGAGGTATTTACTAAAACACCGCAGCCCGTTCGTTCCTCAAATGATTTCAAAATGCGATATAAAAAGTCATTGCTTTCTTCCGTCACTGTCTGAATACGAGCGCTATAATCAATATGTGTTACAGCCGGAATATCACTTCGTTTCATATTAATGATCGAAAGCATGTCAGTATTTTCCCTTAATTGCTCATGAACGTTAAAGTCCGTATTGCATCTGTTTTTAACATTACCGCAAAACAGCATATACGGACTGTCTCCTTCCAGATCAAAAAACTGATCCAATGCTTCCTTTAAGACAATTGGAGCAAATGGCCGGAAAGATTCTCTATGTTTTATGCTGATATTTAACTTCGCCTGCATCTCCCTGGAGCGCGGATCTGCAATAATACTCCGATTCCCCAATGCACGTGGACCAAACTCCATTCTTCCCGTAATAACCCCTATGATTTTTTGAGCATCTAACTCTTCTGCCAGCTTCCGGCATAATTCGTCAACTGTATTATATTTGTGAAAATTATATCCGTTTCGGTCTAAAAACGTTTGTATCTCATCCGTCTTATATTCGGGTCCAAGTAAACTGCCTTTTTGCTTATCCCTGCCATTATTTGTACGCTGCATTCCATACGTACTATAATATGCAAGCATTGCAGATCCTAAAGCCCCGCCTGCATCTCCTGCTGCCGGCTGTATCCAGATATTTTTAAAAATATTTTTCCTTCTCAGCACACCGTTAGCCACGCAATTTAATGCAACGCCTCCTGCCATAACTAAATTATCGCACTGTTTTGTCAGTGATCTGGCTGTAATGGCCAGTTTTTCAATCACTTCTTCTACAACTTTTTGAACAGAAGCCGCCATATTCATTTCCCGATTTGTGATCGTACTCTCTGGCTCTCTTCTGCTTCCTCCAAATAATTGTGCAAACTTTTCATTTGTCATGCTTCTTCCGTTTTGAAAATCAAAATATTCTAAATTCAAACGAAAAGATCCGTCCTCTTTCACATCTATTAACTCTTTTTTTATCAAATCATAGTAGACAGGCTCCCCATATGGAGCAAGTCCCATCAATTTATAATCTCCATAATTCACTTTAAATCCGCAAAAATATGTGAATGCACTATATAAAAGTCCAAGAGAATGCGGATAATTCAATTCTTTTAATATTGTTATTTTATTACCGGAGCCATATCCTAATGTCGTCGTATTCCACTCGCCTACTCCATCTACCGTTATAATCGCTGCACAGTCAAATGGCGACGGATAAAAAGCAGACGCCGCATGCGACATATGGTGCTTTGAAACTAAAAGTTTTCCCCGCTTTCCCAATCCACCGATGACTTGCTTTAAATTTTCTGCAATCCACATTTTATCTCTAAAAATAGATTCAAACGAATAATCCAGCAGACAGGAAACATCTTCTTCTTTCACAGATATGAGGTTGCTTAAAAACCGATCCAGCATTAAAACAGGATCATCGTAATAAACAACAGCTTCTAAATCTTCAGCTTCAATTTTTGCTTCGTTCAAACAGTATCTTATCGCATTTTCAGGTATGGATGCATCATGTTTTATTCTTGTAAAACGTTCTTCCTGTGCAGCGGCAATAATTTCTCCATCCTTGATAAGCACTGCCGCCGAATCATGATACAGTGCAGAAACTCCTAAAATATACATATCCTTATCTCCTCTATTATGACATAATAACTTCAAATTTCATCGAATATCATCCCTGATAAACTCATAGATCTTATCTGCAATAATCTGATTTCCCCATTGATTTACATGGCAGTTATCCAAAAATATCTTAGAACAGCCGTCAAAAATTCCTGTAAAATCCTGAATATAATCTATATCATTTGTTTTTTCAATTATGTTTTTGCAAAACTCTCCCATGTGTGCAAATGCATATTGATAATGCTCTTTTTTTCGATACTCATTTAAGATAACTTCCACTTCTTTATCAACAATATAATTCCCATAAAATATCATTGGCTGCAAAAAAGCATAGAATATGATTCCCGCTTCTTCTGCTGCATAATGCATGATTTTCTTATTTAATATCCAAACATCCTCTGTGCTTTGCTCACTTTTTCTACCAAGATATAACGGCGTCTCCTCCTGTGTGTCTCTTTTAAATTCTTCTAATTTTCTCGTTAATCTTGGAAATGCAAACGGATAACCTGAGCCATATATATTAATGTCACCATGTGAATCAACAACATCGTTTACTCCGCTGTAAGATAACACCATATCAGGTTTCATCGGTACAACATCTCTTAAATATTTTATTAATTCCTGTGTGGAGTCAAAGGCCGGGGCTCCGCCGCATAAAATGCGCACATTTTTCTTTCCGTTTTCATATAATTTCTGATATAACAATTCTGACCAACATTTTGCATATACCAGCCACTTTGCATATGTGGTGCTTCCTCCCAATGTTACAATTGTATAAGCATCCGCCTCCGTACTTCCAAAAACTGTAAAACCGTTTTCATCCTGCATCCACAAAAGGCCAAGATTTACATCTATACAATCCGGATTTTCTAAAATCACGTTCTCATTTATTGTACTGCTGAATATGTGAACAAAATCTTTCCATTCCTTATATCCCAAATCATGCAATGCATTTTTATATTTTATAGAAACACGTTCAAAATGCGGTTCTACAATAAACACATCATCCAATTCATACATTAACTCATATATATTTATTACTCTTTTATCTTCATACTCTTCATATCTATTATTTAATAGAAGAAAGTAATCTACAGCTACACCCACATTTTGCAAAAAGTTCTCCAATGCCACAGCCGATTTATCATATCCGCAGATACCTATTTTTTTATGATTGCTTTCATATATAATTTTCTGTATAATTCCGTTATTTTTTATTATGTGCATGTATATCCCTCGTCTCCATTAAATATAAATATGTTTTATCTTTAATGACTCCATCTCATCTATGATTTCCGGAACATATTCTTTGCAGACGATCAAACATGCATCATCTCCAAATTCTGCCGCCTTCCCAAGTGAAATTATTTCCCTGTTTAACAATTTCTTTCCTACTGTAAATTTCTCTTTATCACAAAAAAAGTCAATTGTTCCCCCCTGTTCTGCAATTGACATATATAATTCAATAGCTCCTACTCCACTGCCATATATGATTTTATATTTATACTGTTTTATTTCCGGGTTCATCATATAGATAAATTGCATTTTCCTTCTCCTGTCTTCTATCCGTAACCAACGGATAGATTACTTTCTGCTGATAATCTGCTCCAAGTATTTTCACTCTTCCATCAATAATCCGCAGCCTGTCATTATTTATAACAAACATCAATTGTTTTATCATATCCAGCTGCATATCTAAAATAACATCATAATCATGATCCGCATCCAAAAAAGCCTGCAGTGGTACAATGCTCTGCATAATTATTTTCCCTGCATCTATACTTTCATCTATAAAATGTGCAGTATTGCCGGCCAAAAAAATATTTCCATCTTTTACAGCCCGATCAATTGCATTCTTTCCTGAAAACATCGGAAGAACAGACGGATGGAAATTAATCAGCCGATATTCATATTTTTGCAGCAGCTCTCCCGATAATATATGTAAACCAAAAGAAAAGCAATAGCCTATTTCATATTCCGTAAATAATTCCAGCATATAATCTGAAAATATCCTGCCCTTTTCTTTCGTATCCCCCGGCAATTTATAAAATTCTGTTTCTCTGTAGGCGATTCCCTTCTCTTCTAGTATCTTCTTCAGCTCTGGCTGTATTTCTTCATCCGATATTATAAGCTTTATGCTTTCCAATGTCCGATTGTCTGTCTGCATCAGGAATTTATATAACCGTCTGGACTTTCCGGATATATAAAATCCAAATTTAACCGTTTTTTGCAAACTATCACCCTCTTTTCATCTGCTTCACTAAAATATATTTTAATACCGTTCTCTTTTTCAGATCCCTTTTCATAATCATTTTTAAAAAAATATTCCTGTTTTCAGAAGACGGCTTCGTTTTCCATATCAGAAAAGCATCATATATATTTACTAACAGCTTATCTTCTATGTCCGTCTCTATCCGATAACAGTCTCTCAAAAACCTCTTCATCTCTATGTTGTTTTCATAATAAAACAAGGACATATTTTTATAACGAAACCTGGCTGACCAGTTGTTTCCTCTGAAACATCTCCGATATACTGACCAGACATCTTCAAAATAATAAATGTCCCCTTTCAAGCCAAGCACAACGCTTACTTTCTGATCTCCGTTTATTTTGCATTTTTCAACCGCATTTAACTCTTTTTTTGAAAGAAATTTCCAGATATTCCGATACATCAGACCAGACATGTGTCCGATAATCTCAAAATTTAATGCGTTCTTTTTTGTATAGATATGTTCTTTTTCATGATGAAACCCTTCTAATCGATAGGGCAGCTTTTCCCCTCTTTCTCCCACCGATTTCACATTATGCGTTACTCCAATATATTCCGGATGCGCATCTAAAAAATCTGCCTGAAATTTTAATTTCTTCGGACAAATCCAATAATCATCCCCTTCCAGATATGCAATGTATGCTCCTTCACATTTTCTTAACAGGATATTCACATTTTTTTGCATTCCAATATTTTTATTGTGCCTGACCACTTTTATCATATCTGGATAGTTTCTCTGATATTTCTCAACAATTTCTCTTGTACGATCCGTGGAGCAGTCTTCTCCGATCAACAATTCATACTTAAAATCTACATCCTGCTCTAATATACTTTCAATCGCCTGTTCTATAAACTTTTCATGATTATACGCCAGCATTACAATGCTGACTTTTATTTTAGAATCACTCATCTGCATATGCTTTTTTTGCCCTGTAAATACGTATGTTTTTCATAAATGCATTCTCTTTAATCAAACGTTCCTCTACATCTTTTATTGTAATCATGTCACACTTAAATCCTGCCTGTTTTATTCTTTTTACAATTTCTTTATGCGTATAACGCCTCACGTGATCTCCCTGTCCGAAACGCTCCCAGTTTTCATGTTCACTAAGCCCCATTTCTTCGTCAAACCAAACGCGTTTCAAATCCAGAGGAACTAAAATCAAGGCTTCACCGCCTTCTTTTAACACCCGATGTAATTCCTTTAATGCAGCTTTATCATCTTCTACATGCTCCAGCACATGGCTGCATAAAATCAAATCATATGTCTCATCTTCTATTTCTTCTAAATTCTGTATATCGAAATGATAGTCCGCCATATCCTCATATAAATCATCCGTATCCACCTCGATATTCTTCATTTTTCTTTGCAAAAAATCCACACCGCTCCACTCAGGAGCAAAGTACAACATCTTGACATTTCTTTTGGCACGGTAATTTTTTTGAATGTAAATCATAATAAAACGGGTTCTGTCAATCGCATGGCAATAAGGGCACCGATATTCCATTTTATTGTATGTCATTTCAGTAAAATTAAAATTTATGCCGTTTTTTGCCATCTGATCCCTGTACCATGCGTCATTATATACGGACATATATTTATAAAAATTTTTTCCACAGATATAACATCTCCTGCGTCCCAGAAAATGATGCAGATCTTCGTCAAAATCAGAATAAGCTTTGCAGCATCCGGCAAGCAATTTATATAATGTCATCATCGTTTCCCCTGCTTTCTTTTATTTTATGGTAAATCAGACTTCCTATATCTGATGTTTGGAATTTCTCTTTCTCATATTTGTCCCCAAGGCACTTTAAAAAGAAATCTAAACTTTTCAAATATGCACTGCCCTCATAAAACAAAGCATTTTCCGCATAAAAACCAGACCGCATATAATCTGTCAGAAATTCTTCCAGATGATCCATATAAAGTGGTACACATTCCACCTCACCATTTGGCTTAATGTGGTGAATAGCGGAATTTATATAACTATATGCAAAAATACCCTTAACATTTTTTTTCAAAAAGGGAAGAAACACCTTTCGATTTCCATCCTGACTGCCAAATCCCCTCCTGCATACACTAACTGTATTCCTGCTTTCCAAATCTGTAATTAAAATATAATTTGTATCAGGATAT
>CANODN010000039.1 GCA_947564765.1 uncultured Roseburia sp.
AAATCCCGTGGGTAGTGATACCCGTACCGGTTCGATTCCGGTCTGCGGCACTTTTAGAAATAGCTTAAACGTAATGTGTTAAGCTGTTTTTTTATATAACAGAAAATTGCTTTGCAATCTTCTGTCATATAAAAAGCCCTCCGGGCAGGATCGCACTGCAGCGGAGAGGTATTATGCCGCAAGAGCGGCCCGCCGCAGGCGGAGAATCCTGCGAAGCAGGATTCTTTTCGGATAACAGGAAACAGAAAAGAAAGGAAGAGAAAATCATGGCAGCAAAAACAAAAAAGAATCAAAAAGAACAGAAAAAGAAAAAGCAGATTATGATAGCGGGCGCCGTTGTTTTGTGCTTTTGCATTGTTGCGGTTTTGATTACGGTATTTATGATTCCGAAAGAGAGTGAAGGAGATAACGCGCCGGAGACGGATCATGCAGATGTTGAAGCAGAGGATGCCGGAAAACAGGTATCGGGAAGCTGTTATGCGGATATCGAAATACAGGATTACGGTACAGTCACAATCCAGTTGGATCAGGAGACGGCTCCGATTACAACAGAGAATTTTATCAATCTTGCGGAAAGCGGATTTTATGATGGACTGACATTTCATCGGATTATGGAAGGGTTTATGATGCAGGGCGGCGATCCGGAGGGAACCGGCATGGGCGGCTCCGATCAGACGATTGAAGGAGAATTTTCCGCAAACGGTTATGATAACGATCTTTCCCACACCAGAGGCGCCGTTTCTATGGCACGGTCCAATGATTATAACAGTGCAAGCTCCCAGTTTTTTATCGTTCATCAGGACAGTAAATTTCTGGATGGACAGTATGCCGTGTTTGGTTACGTGACAGAAGGCATGGAAATTGTAGATCAGATCTGCGAATCCGCAGAACCAACCGATGACAACGGCACGATTCCCGCAGACCAGCAGCCGGTTATCACAAAAATTACCATGCGGACAGAGTAAAAGCGAAGATGAAGGAATATAATCTTACAGAAGGAAATATTCTAAAAACACTGCTGTTTTTTGCAGCGCCGTTTCTGGCGGCCAATATACTGCAGTCCTTATACGGCGCGGTAGATTTGTTTGTGGTGGGAAAATATTGTACGGCGGCAAGTGTGGCGGCGGTATCCACAGGAACGCAGGTGACACAGATCATTACCAGTCTGATTACGGGACTGACATTAGGCAGCACAATTCTGATCGGACAGTATACCGGCAGCAGAGAATTTGAAACGGTAAAAAAGATTATCGGAACAACGTTTACGGTATTTGCCATAACAGCGGTTGTACTGACGGTGGTTATGCTGTTATTGGAGCGGCCGCTGCTTGTACTTCTGGATACGCCAAAGGAATCGTTTGCCCTGACGATGGAGTATGTGGCAATCTGTCTTTTGGGCAATATATTTGTCTGCGGTTATAATGCCATCAGCGCAATACTCCGGGGATACGGTGATTCTGCCAGACCGATGATTTTTATTGCCATTGCGTGCGTGATCAATGTCGTACTGGATTTTCTATTTGTAAAAAACTTTGGACTGGATGTGGCAGGGACGGCTTTGGCGACAATTATTTCCCAGGGAATCAGCATGGGGATTGCCGTTGTTTATCTGAAAAAGAAGGATTTTATTTTTGATTTTAAATGGAAGAGCTTTTATCCTGTCTGGGATATCACCAAAAAACTTGCCCGTGTGGGTATACCGATTTCCTTTCAGGAGCTGATGGTCCGGATTTCTTTTCTATATCTAATGGCAGTGATGAATCGATGCGGTGTTTATGCGGCCTCTGTTGTGGGGATCGGAAGCAAATATGATGTATTTGCAATGCTTTCGGCGACCTCCATGGCAAGCGCACTGTCTGCACTGACGGCGCAGAATATCGGTGCAGGAAAACCGGAACGGGCCAGAAAGTCGTTATGGTACGGCATGAGCTTTGCACTGGGGATTTCCTGTCTGTTTTGGCTGTGGGCACAGCTTAGCCCTCAGTCCATGCTGCAGGTGTTTACCCATGATGAACATGTCATTGCGGCAGGGGTGCCATTTTTTCGTTCCTGCAGCTACGATTATATTATGGTAACTATGGTGTTCTGTCTTAACGGATATCTGAACGGAAAACAAAAAACCGTCTGGACGATGGTAAGCTGCAGCGTGGGAGCGCTTTTGCTTCGGATTCCTATGGTGTATTTTTTCGGGAAATATTTTGCCGGGGATCTGGGGATGTTAGGACGGATTGCACCGACGGTTTCCGGGATTATGGCTTGCTATACGCTGATTTATGTAATTTATAGGGAAAAGAGGATTTTGAAGCTTTCATAAAAACGAAGTTGATCCGGGAATGGCGGGAAGGAGATATTCATTGGAACGGTATAGAAATAAATGCGGCTTACTGTGGGCAATCTGTTTGTTTTCGCTTTGTCTGGCGGGATGCACTTCTATGAGAGGACAGAGGCTAAATACACAGTTGCAGGAGGAACCGGAGACTTCCATCGGACAGGATTTGGGGACGGAGGCGTTAGAAAATTCTGCGGAGGGGGATTTGGCAACGGAAGCATTGGAAGATTTCACGAAGCAGGATTTGGCAACCGAGACCATGGAGCTGTCTGTGGTTTTGAACAAAACAGAAGAAGCGCTTGTTCAGGAAAAGGCGGCAGAATATCTGAATAAAATGACGATAGAAGAAAAAGCGGCGCAGCTGTTTATTGTTTTGCCGGAGTCATTCATGGAAGGTGTCGGCAGTGTTACAGCAGCAGGAACAGCGACGCAGGAAGCCTTTGACCAGATTCCGGTTGGCGGATTTATTTATATGGAGCCGAATTTACAGTCATCAGAGCAGGTGAAAGAGATGCTTGCAAATGTACAGCGGTTTAGTATGGAGCGAATCGGGCTGCCTGCATTTCTCTGTGTAGATGAAGAAGGAGGAAGTGTTGCGCGGATTGCCGGTACAGGAAAATTTGATGTTCCCGTTGTAGAGGAAATGGCGGAAATCGGGCGGCGGCAGGATGTAAAGGAAGCTTATAATGCCGGAGTGACAATCGGAGGATATCTTTTTGCGCTTGGTTTTAATGTGGATTTTGCTCCGGTTGCCGATGTCTGGACGAATCCGGAAAATCAGGTGGTAAAAAAACGGGCTTTTGGTTCGGATGCCCGTATTGTGTCCGATCTGGCAAATGCCGCGGCAGAGGGGTTAAAGTCCCAGGGAATGCTGGCTTGTCTGAAACATTTTCCGGGGCATGGAAATACTTCGGCCGATACCCATGCAGGCTATGCCTTTACGGATAAGACAAAGGAGGAACTGCTTGACTGTGAGCTTCTTCCTTTTGTTGAGGGAATTGAAGCGGATGTTCCGTTTATTATGGCCGGACATATTTCCCTTCCCAATGTCATTGGTGATGATACGCCTGCATCCCTTTCTTCGGTCATTATGGAGGATTTGCTGCGAAAGGAAATGGGATATGGCGGAATCATTATTACGGATGCGTTCAATATGGGCGCCATTGCAGGGGAGTATTCTTCGGCGGAGGCGGCAGTAAAGGCACTGCAGGCGGGAGCAGATATGATTCTTATGCCAAAGGATTTTAAGGATGCGTACAATGGAGTGGTTTCGGCGGTAAAGGATGGCGGGCTGTCTGTGGAGCGGATTGACGAATCGCTGATGCGGATTTTGATGCAGAAAATAAATATAATAGAAACAAAGCAATAAAGAAAAAGGCATTTAGAAAGATTTTGGAAAATTTCTAAATGTCTTTTTTTGAGTATAAATCTTGCCGAAATGCCTGGGGGGGGTATAATGAAAATACTTTAAAATTTATAAAAGGAGGAGAAAGATGAGAGGAAGAACATGCAAACGATTACTGGCAGGATTTCTTGCAGCAGTATGTCTGCCATTGGGATCGATTCCAACGTCGGCACAGGAGATCGGCAGAGCAGACGGCGCTGGAGTGACAGTGGCAAAAGACGGTGATACGGTTACCATCGGCAATCAATACATCAGCCGTCAGTTTTCAATTGCAGGCGAGAAGCTGCGTACGACGCAGATTTCCAACACCAGAACAGGCACGGGTGATGAAGCGACTGTCTTTACGCCTGGGGAAGGCAGTGAGGAGTTTAAAATCCGTGTAACGAAGGGAACGCAGGATACGGGTACAACGGTTTCCCTTCCCAAAATAGACAGAACGGGCTGGACGGCTACGGCGGACAGCTGGCAGAATGCGACCGGAAACTCAGACGGCAATGCACAGAATCTGTTAAATGACAATCTTAACGCGATCTGGCATACGAAATATGAAAATAACGCCGGCAATACCGGATGCCGGACGGAGTTTCCGTATAATGTCATTATCAACATGAAAAAAGGCGTTACGTTCCAGAGCTTTTCGTATACGCCGAGAAAAGAAGGCGAGACTACGAACGGCAATATTCTGAAATACGAGCTGTATTATTACAATGGAAGTTCAACGGAAGATATAGCGGCAGATTCGGCAGACTGGAAGCTGCTAAAGGCGGGCAAATTTAATTACAACGGATACCAGACAAACGTTGAAAGTCCGATTTTTGTAAATCTGGATGAGGCGTGTACGGCAAAGCAGCTGAAGCTGGTAGCCCTTTCTTCTAATGCGGGCAA
Organism: uncultured Roseburia sp.; assembly: GCA_947564765.1. GTDB lineage: Bacteria > Bacillota > Clostridia > Lachnospirales > Lachnospiraceae > Roseburia_B. The sequence continues at coordinate 4,620 of CANODN010000039.1, forward strand.
TAACATGGCCGGAGGAGCAGGATTTAATTTGCATGCCGAAAAAGCACCGGAAACGGCACAGAAGAACGACAGAGAATTCTGGTCAAGCGAATTGACGCTGAAGGGAGAGCCGGTCATAGAGAAGACAACTGCCACAATCAATGGCGTGGAGAAAACCGGACAGAAAGTGACATTTCATTTTAATCCGTTTAAATTCCGGAATGTGGAATATACCATCAGCGAAGTTATCGTAATGTACGATGGAGACCATTTCATGCGCAAGTACATGGAAATCAGTGTTCCGGAAGCCCAGAGGGAGAGTGCGGTAATCGATTATATTGATCTGGAATCTCTTGTTACAAACGATACGGACGCGACCTGGACGATTCCGACGAATGCAGGCGGCATTGTCCAGATGGAGCAGTTTAAGGCCAACCTGGGACAGCCGATTTACATTCAGGGAATGTTTTTCGGATGTGAGTTCCCGGCGGCGGACAATGAAATCGACGGGGATGACGGAACCGGATATATGCGCTATTATACCGGAAAGTCTTTTGACCGTCTGCAAAAAGACAATCAGCTTACAACGGATGGCAAATACGTGACATGGCAGACCGTGGCAGGCGCGGCGAGAAGCACGGAGAATGCGGTTATCCAGGCGGATTTCTTTGAATATATCAAGTCTATTGCCACGCCGTCCGAATTTCGGATTCAGTATAACTCATGGTTTGACAACATGATGTTTATTGATGACGATAACATTTTGGACTCGTTTATTGAAACTGACCGTGAATTAAACAAAGCAGGAGTCCGGCCTTTAGATTCCTATGTGGTGGATGACGGCTGGAACAATTACAATGATACGCTGGACGGATTGGAGAACGATACTGACAGAAAGCGGCGTTCCGGCACGACTTTGAATACAGATGGTTTCTGGACTTTCAATGAGAAGTTTCCGGAAGGACTTACTCCATCCAGCGAACTGGTACACAAGTTTGGCAGCAACTTTGGCATGTGGGTAGGGCCGAGGGGCGGCTATAACTACGAAGGCCGTATTGCAAACATTATAGCGGCAGGTCAGAACGGCAGTAAGGCGGGCGGTTCGATTGACGTTGCAGACCGCATATATGTCAAGAAATTTACGGAAATGGCCGTGAAATGGATGGAAGACTACGGCATCAATTACTGGAAGTGGGATGGTTTTGTCGACAGCGGACAGTATGGCGCATTTCCATCGGCAGACGGCGTTCCCGGTTATGCGAACAACCACATGACGGGAGGGTATCATCAGATGTACCATGTGACCGATCTTTGGGAAGCGTGGATCGATCTGATGGAAGCGGTGCGTAAGTGCGAAAAGGATGAAAAGATTAATAAACTTTGGATTTCCCTGACCTGTTATGTAAATCCAAGCCCGTGGTATCTGCAGTGGGCAAATTCTGTATGGCTACAGTGTATTCATGATCAGAGAGATGCAGGCGGAAGCAGAAGCAAAATGGACAGGCAGATTACATACCGTGATGCGTGTTATTATGATTTCGTAAACAATCATGAATTCCAGTTCCCATTCTCGAATGTTTACAATCACGATCCGATATACGGGACAGAAGGAACCGGCATGAATATAAATACAGCGACGGATGAGCAGTTCCAGAATTATCTGTATATGCTTTCCACCAGAGGAACGGCTTTTTGGGAGTTGCATTTCTCTGATAGTATTATGACAGACGGCAAATACGAGGTGACGGACGAGTTTTTGGAGTGGGCAGAAGAAAACTACCATATGCTCAAAAATTCAAAAATGTTTGGCGCATCTCCGTTCAGCACGGTTAAATTGAGCAGTGTATCTGATACGGGGGAGGCAAATGCGTATGGTTTTGCCTGCTTTGACGGAACAGACGGCATTATATCCTTCCGTAACTCCGCCACAGAGTCAAAGAGCGTGACGATTACGTTTGACAGGACGCTTGGCGTGCCGGAGGATGCGGGAACATTAAAATATCATATGGAGCATTCCTATAATCTGACCGAGAATACACCGACCGTGGGCGAGATGACATACGGGAAGGAATATACCGTTACGCTGCAGCCTGATGAAGTACGCATTCTGCGCTTCTCCAAGGACGGCGATACGGCGGCTCCGGAAATTACAAAGGCTTACAGCACGGGCGAGGACCAGATTATTGTGAAGTTTAACGAAAAAGTAAAGGCGGAAGGCTTTACGGTTAACGGTATCGCAGCGGTGGTACAGGCAAGCGCGGACGATCGTACCTTCCATTTAACCGCGGCGGAAGAAGCGTTGGAAGATGCCGATATACTGACGGTAGAAGCAGAGGGCGTGACGGATCTGGCAGGCAACAGACTTGTCGATAATTCCAGAACCTTCCGGTATTATGCGGATAGCGCAGTCGTAAGTGCACAGCATCATACGGTCAGAAGAGAGGAGTATCTTGCGAAAGCAAGGGATTCTCTGTCCGGAAATAACGGTTTTACCGTTAAGGCAGAGCTTGCAACCGGATCTACCGGTCCGATTGTAAGACAGGGAACGGAATACGTACTTGGTGTTGATGACAACGGAAAAGCTTATTTTGTATTGAACGAAACCCACAGAGTGACTTCCGATACAAAGGTGAATGATGGCAAAACCCACAGGATCGTCGGCGTGAAAGAAAACAACGGCATGCTGAAAATTTACGTGGACGGTGAACTGGAAGCTTCCTTATATGACGAAAGCAATAAAGAGTATGAAGTGCAGGCAGCAGATATCGTGATGGGAAATACTGATTTTTACGGTAACGTTAAGGCAGAAGTCAAAGATGTGGCAGAAGGATATGACGTAATAGCAGAAGAAGACGATATAGCAACGCCCGGCTCACATAACTGGACGTCGGGCAAAGTGGTTACTGCAAAATGGACTAAGGATAATACCGATGTCCCGGTCAACGGACAGCGGCCTCTGACGATGGCGGTTGATGGTATAAAGAATACTTCCGATAATTATGTTGATTTCGGAGATGATAACCGTCGGGGAGAATCTTCCTATCTGCAGGTGGATTTCGGAGGTATCCGGAGCGTATCCAGTGTGAATCTGTACCGCTATTGGAGTGATAAAAGGACATATGGCGCAACCGTAGTGGCTTTGTCGAAAACGGCAGATTTCAGTGATCCGAAGATTGTGTATAATTCGGATACGGAAGGAACCATTCATGGATTTGGACCGGGAGAAGATGCGCTTTATCAGGAAACGGCTGCCGGAAAAACATTTACGCTGGATGAGCCTTATGACGCAAGATATATTCGTGTGTATATGTGTTCCAGAAGCGGAAGCGGCACAAATCATATCGTAGAGCTGGAGGCAATCGGCGGTTCCCAGGAGGGTATTGCAGACTACACGGCAGTCAATCAGGCCAGAGCGCTGGCAAGGTTCCTTCTGGATAATTATAAAACCAATCCGGAGTGGTACAGCAATGCACAGGCAGATTTTGATGCACTTGAGACTGCCCGTGCCGCAATTGTGGAAAACAAGCCGGCTGCAGAGCAGGCAGCGGTTGACCAAATGGCTGCCAACATATTTGCTGCGGCCTCCAAAATCAGGAAAACAGATCGGAAGAAGCTGCGGAATGCGTTGGAAAAGGCAGTGCTGACAGATCCAGAGAAATATTATACGGCAGACAGCATTGAGGCCTACAATGCGGAAATAAAAGCGGCGCAGGCAGTATTTGATAATGAAAATGCAACAGCAACTCAGCTGACGGAGGCGCTTGCACAGGTTAACAAGGCGCCGGATGTACTGGTTACATTGCTGTCTAATGCAGAGAAAGAACTGGCAGAAGTGATAAAGACTGCAGAACAGATCCAAAACAATCCGGCGAATACGGAAGAAAACTGGAAGGCATTTCAGGATGCCCTGAAAGCAGGCAAGGATATGCAGAATCGTCCGCTTCCGGCGAGAAAGACAGCAGATTTTGCCGCTGCGAAAAAAGCAATTGAAGATGCACAGGCCCTATTAGTGACAGATGAAAATATGATTACCGGCGTTACCATCAGCGCGGCGAATGACATAACGGAGATGACGGTAGGCGGCACGCTGCAGCTTACGGCAGTTGTAGCAACGGAAGGGCAGGTCGATGATACTTCCGTGACATGGTCTGTTGTGAAAGAGGAAGGCCAGGACGAAGATATTGTCCGTGTAGATGAGAACGGACTTGTGACGGCACAGGCGGCAGGAACGGCAGATGTCAAGGCAACAGCGAACGGTGATACAACTAAGTCGGATGTCATTACCCTGACCGTGAAGGCACGTCCAATCACAAAGATTACCATCAGCGCGGATAAGACAACGGTAACGGCAGGCGAACAAGTGCAGCTTACGGCAGTTACAGAGCCGGATGATACAGGCAGCGAAGGAATTGAATGGCAGATTTCGGAGGAGTCAAAAGCGCTTGCAGAAGTAGATGCGAACGGACTGGTGACAACGAAGGCAGCAGGAGTCGTAAGGGTAAAAGCAGTTGCAAAAGACGGCAGCGGAGTCGAAAGCGATACAATTACGCTGATCGTGATCGGCGGCACGTCGGAAAGTCTCGATGAGGCAAAGAAAGAGCTTGGTGATGTGGTATCAGGTGCGGAAGCGAAGTATCCGTTGTTGGATAAGGATAAATATACGCTGGAAAGCTGGACGAAGCTGCAGGAAGTTCTGGCCAGTGCAAAAGCCGCACAAGGCAATGCAGCAAGCACAGAGGATGACATAAGAAAGGCAATGCTGGCTCTGGAAGATGCAATCAAAAATCTGCGTCCTATAGCGGCTGCGGAGGATAAAATAGAGCAGGGCAAACCTTATGTTGTCGGTGATTATATATATACGGTAACCAGTCTTGCCGCAAAGACAGTTGAAGTTACCGGATTAGTGGAAACAAAAGTAAATACCGTGAAGAAGATATCGATTGGAAATACGGTTTCTCTGAAAGGGACTCCGTATGCGGTTACATCCATTGGAAAAGAAGCTTTCAAGAGCAATAAGAAAGTGACAAGTGTTACGATTGGAGCAAACGTAACCCATATCGGTGACAAAGCATTCTACGGCTGCAAAGCTTTGAAATCAGTGAAGATTACAAGTAAAAAGCTTACCGAAATTGGAAAACAGGCATTTGCAAAATCGAAAAAACTTAGGAAAATCACGATTAAAAGTACAAAATTAAAAAAGGTTGGCAAGAATGCATTTAAGGGCATTTATAAGAAAGCGTCAATCAAAGTTCCCTCCAAAAAGCTGGCAAAATATAAAAAGCTGTTAAAGCGGGGACAGGGAAGTCAGGTAAAGATCAAGAAATAAACGCTTGTAATAACCTATGGGGAGGCAGTGTCTTATATGAGGCATTGCCTCCCCAAAATGCTATACCGGAAGGATTACGGGGTTTTATTTGAGAAGTAAGGATTGTGACATATAAAAATCATCCTCTGCATACAATGTAAAAACAAGTATCGCAGGGGATATTTTTTTGAAAAGCTATATTGAGGAAAGAGCTATGGAGATAGCCAGATATATTATTGAAAATAATGCGACGGTGCGTCAGACGGCAAAACAGTTCGGAATAAGCAAGAGTACGGTACACAAAGACGTCACCGAACGCCTTCCGGAAATTAACCCTTCACTTGCAAAAAGCGCAAGAAAAGTATTGGACGTCAACAAATCAGAACGCCATATACGAGGAGGACTTGCGACAAGAGAGAAATATCTGCATCATCATATGTAATACATATCAGGCAATACAGCGTTCCCGGAATCATTTCGGCGGACGCTGTTTGATGTTGACAGGAAAATTTGATGTAAAAAACAAAATCTGATACAATTGGAAAACGAAAGAAGGCGAGTGATATGGCGGAGAACACACAAAGCAGACAATATGAAAAAATGACAGGCACGCCGGTTTGGAAACTGGTATTAGAGCTGGGACTGCCCACTACGATCAGTATGCTGATCACCAATATATACAATATGGCAGATACGTTTTATGTCAGTCAGATCAGTATTACGGCCAGCGGAGCCACGGGAATCGTATTTGCATTGATGGCAGTTCTGCAGGCTTTCGGTTTTATGTTCGGACATGGCGCCGGCAGTAATATCAGCCGTTCTCTGGGAGCAAAGAAGATCGAGCATGCAAAGGTATTTACTTCTACCAGTGTGTTTCTGGCCCTTGGTGCAGGCGTACTGATCGGGGTATTCGGCCTGCTGTTTCCGAAACCATTGATGCGGCTGCTGGGAAGTACGGATACGATATTAAGCGATGCGGTTACTTATGGAACTTTTATTTTAATTTCTGCACCTGCAATGACGGTAGGATGCGTATTAAATAATATTCTGCGCTATGAAGGCGGCGCTGCATTCGCCATGGCGGGGCTGTGTACCGGAGGCATATTAAATATATTTTTAGATCCCCTTTTGATTTTTCATTTCCGTATGGGAATTGCAGGAGCAGGTCTTTCCACTGCGATTTCTCAGTATATCAGCACAATAATTTTGCTGCTTCCCTTTTTTACAGGAAAAACCGTGACCAAAATTCATATCCGCTATATTACAAAAGATATTGCGGATATTGGAAATATTCTGTTGACCGGGCTGCCCAGTCTGGCCAGACAGGGATTAAACAGTATTTCTACAGCCGTGCTGAATCAACAGGCGGCTGTCTATGGCGATGCGGCAATTGCGGCGATGAGTATTGTAGGCAGATGCGGTAATCTGCTGTTTAGCTTTGCGTTGGGGATTGCCCAGGGATTTCAGCCGGTCAGTGCATTTAATTACGGAGCAGGGAAAAAGGAGAGAGTGGAAAAAGCAACATGGTTTACCATGCTTTTTGGGATGGCAATTATGGGAATACTCTGTCTGGGATGCGGTTTTGCAGCACCGTTGGTGATTCGTTTGTTTCGGGAAGAGCAGAGTGTTCTGGATACAGGAACAGAGGCGCTGCGCTGGATGTGCTTTACGCTGTATATTCTCCCGGTATCCGCAGTGGGCAGTATGCTGTTTCAGAGTATCGGTAAAAAAGGCAGCTCGCTTCTGATTGCCATGCTGCAGGGCGGAATGATTTCGATTCCGCTGATGCTTTTTCTGCCGCATTTTCTGGGAGTTACCGGAATTGAGATTGCACAGCCGTGCGCCTATGTAATCTCTGCGCTGGTATCATTTCCGATTATGATTTCATTTTTTAAAAAATTAAGATGAAAGAAAAAATATGTTTTTTACATATTTTCCGAAAAGAAGGAAACGCTAAACCTGTAATCATCATATTGATTTTGGAGGATTTAGCAAAATGGAAAATATGCAGAAGAAACC
>CANODN010000040.1 GCA_947564765.1 uncultured Roseburia sp.
CAATGACGGTAAGCTATGGGTGGCTACTCACACAAAACTTTTAAATTCCAGAATGGTTTCCTATCAAGTGACGTCAAAGGGACTGCGTCAGGTGAAAAGCTATCGGATTCCGGATAAGGTTCAGGGGCTTGCATTTGATGAAGAGGGCAGGGTATATATCAGCGCTTCCTATGGAAGAACAAAATCCTCTTATTTAAAGATTTATGCATCTATTGAGGAGTTGGACAGGAAACCGGGCAGACCGATGATAAAGGTAGAGATGCCGCCTTGTTCGGAAGAGATCGCGCTTACAGAGGAACAGATTTATGTTTTGTTTGAATCTGCAGGAGAAAAATATCTGGAGGGAACAGACGGACGGGGAAAGAGCATAGCTCCTATTGATGAAATACTTGCAATATGGAAGAATTCGGTTTTACAATAAGTTTTGAATGATAGAAAATGATACAGGGGATTGTCGGAATATGTGTAAAAACAGCATTTCCGGCATCCTTTTTGTATTTGTGTGAAATCAATTTCATCATTATGAACAAAAATAGAGGTGAAAAATTATAGAAAATGCCAATTTACAAATGATTTGTAATGGATTATTATAAGATCAACATATGAAAACGATATCACATATTGTAAAGGAGGTACCGGAAATGGAACAATATGATGTAACGGCATTAGGAGAATTGTTGATTGATTTTACGGAACACGGAAAGAGTGAACAGGGAAATCCGGTATTGGAGGCGAATCCGGGAGGGGCCCCCTGCAATGTTCTGGCAATGTTAAGCCGCCTGGGAAAGAAGACCGCATTTATCGGCAAGGTAGGAAAAGATATGTTCGGAGATCAGCTTCAATCAGCTCTTCTGGAAACTGGAATCGATACCACAGGGTTGAAACGGGATGACAAAATTCATACAACTCTGGCGTTCGTACATACCAGAGAAGACGGCGACAGAGAATTTTCTTTCTGCCGGAATCCCGGAGCAGATGTGATGCTTTCGGAGGAAGACATAGAGGAGGATCTGCTGAAAAATTGCAGGATTTTTCATTTTGGCTCCCTTTCTATGACACATGAAATAAGCCGGAATGCGACAAAAAAAGCGATTGCCATTGCCAAAGCACACGGAGCCATTTTATCCTATGATCCGAATTTAAGAGAGGCTCTTTGGGATGATCTGGAAGAAGCCAGAAAACAGATTTCTTTCGGACTTGAGAACTGTCATATTCTGAAAATATCGGACAATGAGGTCCAGTGGCTGACGGGAGAAGAGGATTATGACAAAGGCATTCGTTCCATACAGGAAACATACGATATTCCATTGATTCTTCTGTCTATGGGAAAAGACGGCAGCAGAGCTTATACAAAAGAGGTCCGGGCAGAGCAGGCGGCATATCTTCAGTCCGGCACTGTAGAAACAACAGGGGCAGGAGATACCTTCTGCGCATGTGTTTTAAATTATATTTTAGACCATGGCCTGAAAGCGTTTTCCGAAGAAGAGCTTGATGAAATGCTGCGGTTTGCCAATGCAGCGGCATCGATTGTAACCACCCGAAAAGGGGCGCTTAGGGTAATGCCTCAGAAAGAAGAAATAGAGGCTTTGCTGGGATAACAGGAGGTTTGTATGGAGAAAAAAGTGATTTTTCTGGATATCGACGGAACTCTGACAGAGCCAGGAAGCAACGAACCGCCGAAGTCAGCGCTTTTCGCCGTTCAAAAGGCAAGAGAACGGGGACATTTCGTATTCTTGTGTACGGGAAGGAATTTTAATATGCTCTCTCCCTTACTGGAGTACGAATGGGACGGTTTTGTGGCAAGTTCCGGCGGTTATATCAAGTGCGGTTCTGAAATTATTTATGACTGCCCCATGAGTGAAAAGCAGAAACAGACGGCAATGGATATTTTAAAGGAAAACGGCGTTTTTCGGACAGTAGAGTGCAGAGACGGTTCCTATACAGACGAAGGGTTTAAAGCTTTTTTGAAGGAGCATGCAAAAGACGGCGGCAACAGCGAGCTGCTGCGCTGGAGAGAACAGATCGAACAAACGCTGAATATCCGGCCGATGCAGGAATACAACGGACAGCCGGTTTATAAAATCGTAATGATGAGTCCCTCTTATGAACAGTTGAAAGAACCGAAACGTGTTTTGGAAAAGGAATTTGCGTTCTGTATTCAGGATCAGGGGCAGCAGGATTTTATCAACGGGGAAATTGTCAACCGGGAATTTGACAAAGGCAGAGCAATCGAACGCGTCTGTTCGCATCTTCATCTATCCACAGAGGATGCGGCAGCCATAGGAGACAGCATGAACGACAAAGAAATGTTAGAAACGGCAGGTCTTGGTATTTGCATGGAAAACGGCAGCAGACGTTTAAAAGAACTGGCAGACGACATCTGTCCTTCCGTAACGGAAGACGGGATTTACCAGGCATTTTTAAAACATCATTTTATTTGAGATTATGTATTATCTATTTATAAAAATAAAGTCAGATATCTTGCGGCATCTGCCGGATATCCGCGCTGGCACGGTTTCCTGGCCCGTTGCTCGCAGGAATAAAAAACAGGGAGGAGAATTGATATGGATTATGCAAAATGCGCAAAAGAAATTTTTGAAACAGTAGGAGGGCGAAGTAATCTGGTCAGCGCAGCCCACTGTGCGACGAGACTTCGTCTGGTAACGGTAGACAATGGCAAAATTGACATGAAAAAGCTGGAAAATGTAGACGGCGTAAAAGGGGTTTTCAGCAATAACGGACAGCTGCAGTTGATTATCGGTACCGGAACGGTGAATAAAGTTTATGATGAATTTTTAAAGGTCAGTGGAATGACGGCAGCTACAAAAGAAGACGTAAAGGCTGCGGCTGCGGCAGGCCAGCCTCTGCCGAAGCGGATGATCAAAGCCCTTGGAGATGTGTTTGTACCGATTCTTCCGGCCATTGTAGCCTCTGGACTGATGATGGGGCTGGTAGAGGCCCTTGGAAAAGCAATTCCGTCTTTTGCAGGAAGTGACTGGTACGGTATCTTAGATTTAATGGCCAATACGGCATTTACATTTCTGCCTGTATTAATCGCAGTATCTGCAACCAGAGTGTTCGGCGGCAATATTTTTCTGGGTGCAGTCATCGGTATGATTATGATTCATCCCAGTTTAATCAATGCATGGTCGGTAGGCTCTATGGACGCCTCTGAAATTCCGGTATGGCATTTGCTTGGATTCCCGATCCGTCAGGTAGGCTATCAGGGACATGTGATTCCGGTGGTGATTGCCATATGGCTGATGTGTAAGATCGAAAAATGGCTGCATAAACATGTGCCGGAAATGATTGATTTGTTTGTAACGCCTTTATGTACGGTACTGGCAACGGCATTTATTACACTGGGACTGATCGGACCGGTATTTTCCATAGCAGAAAATTATGTGCTGGATTTTGCGGCATGGATTATTACTGTTGGCCACGGGGTAGGCGCAATGATTATGGGAGCTTTATATCCCCTTACCGTTGTATGCGGTATTCATCATATGTACAATATTATTGAGGCAGGTATGCTCTCGGCAGAAGGAGGCTTAAACATCTGGATGCCCATTGCCTCTGCAGCCAACTTTGCCCAGGGGGCGGCGTGTCTGGCAGTAGGCTTAAAAGCAAGAAGCTTAAAAACAAAATCCGTAGCGATTCCTTCTTCCTTATCGGCAGCTCTTGGAATTACGGAACCGGCGATCTTCGGCGTGAACTTAAGATTTACCAGACCTCTTGCCTGCGGTATGGCTGGCGGCGCTGTGGGCGCATTGTTAGGCTCCATATTCCATATCGGAGCAACCTCTTACGGTGTGACAGGCATTCCCGGATTTTTGACAACGCTGGATTATACACTGCAGTATGCCATTGTACTGATCGTTGCTTTTGCGGTTTCCTTTGCACTGACCTGGTTTACCTGGAAAGAAGAAACAGACGAAACATCTTCCAAAGAGTCTGAAGAAATCCAGACACAGAAGGATGCGGCATCTGATCCGTCAGCATCCGCTGTAGAAGAAAAAGCGTTATTTGCTCCGGTAAAAGGAAATGTGATAAGCAGAGAAGAAATTCCCGACGCCACCTTTGCCTCAGGGGTTTTAGGTGACGGCGTTGGAATTGAACCGGAAGAAGGCGTGGTTGTTGCGCCCTTTGACGGAGAAATTTCTACAATTGCAGAAACACGCCATGCAGTAGGCGTAAGCGGTCCCTGTGGTATGGAGGTTTTGATTCATGTGGGAATTGACACCGTTGCAATGAAGGGTGACGGATTTGAAGTATTTGTCTCCGACGGAGAGAAGGTAAAAGCAGGACAGAAGCTTTTGGCCTTTGATATTTCCAAAATCAAGGAGGCGGGATACAGCGCCACAACAGCAGTGCTTTTGACAAACAGCGAGGAATATCCGGATTTTCAAATCGTGAAAACGGGACAGACAAATACTATGGAAAAAATCTTTCAAATAGGATAATATGAAGGTGGCAATATGAAAAAAACAGAACAAAACAAGACAATCGAATGCTTTGAACAAAGGATGGCAAAACATCATGATGAGCTCCGCTGGCTTTATATGGAGTTGTATGGAAATGATTCTATGTTTGCAGAATTGTGTGACCAGCTTTACCGGTTTTATCTGGAGCGAAATAACGACTTGAAAGAGATCGATGTATACCGTGAAGAACATCCCGACTGGTATAAGAACAATGACCTTCTTGGCATGATGCTGTATATCGATCAGTTTGCCAAAGATCTCAATGGGGTAAGGTCTAAATTAAATTACATCAGAAAGTGCAATGTAAATTATATTCACTTAATGCCATTTCTTCAGTCACCCAAAGGGCGCTCCGACGGCGGCTACGCCGTGTCCGATTTTCGGACCGTGCAAAAAGAGCTTGGCACTATGGAGGATCTGGAAAAGCTGACGGCTGCCTGCCACAAAAAGGGCATGTATGTCTGTATGGATTTTGTGATGAACCATACTTCAGAGGATCACGAATGGGCGAAACGGGCGCGGGCAGGAGAGGGAGAATATATGAGCCGGTATTTTTTCTTCCGGGATCATACGATTCCCGCTATGTATGAAAAAACGGTTCCTCAGGTATTTCCCACAACGGCTCCCGGCAATTTTACCTGGTTAGAAGACGCAGGACATTTTGTCATGACCAGCTTTTATCCTTACCAGTGGGATTTGAATTACAAAAATCCGAGAGTGTTTAATGAAATGCTCTATCACCTTTTGTATCTGGCCAACAGAGGAATTGATATTATCCGCCTGGATGCGGTTCCCTATATCTGGAAGGAGCTTAATACCCAGTGCCGGAATCTTCCCCAGGTGCATACGATTGTGCGCATGATGCGTATGATTTGTGAAATTGTATGTCCCAGTGTTTTGCTTTTGGGAGAGGTTGTCATGGAGCCGGAGAAGGTGGTGCCTTATTTTGGAACGGTGGAGAAACCGGAATGCCATATGCTTTATAACGTTACGACTATGGCGACCACCTGGCATACGGTGGCAACCGGAAATACCAGACTTTTGAAAGAACAGCTGGATACCCTGCATTCTCTGCCGAAGGAATATGTATTTTTGAATTATCTTCGGTGTCATGACGATATCGGCTGGGGACTGGATTATGCCTCGTTGCAAAAAGAGAATATGGAAGAGCGGGCGCACAAAAAATATCTGAATGATTATTTTCAGGGATATGTGGAAGGCAGCAGCAGCCGGGGGGAGCTGTACAATTCAGATCCGTCCAGCGGAGATGCAAGGTTCTGCGGAACGACAGCCTCCATGTGCGGCGTGGAAAAAGCAGGATTTGAGCAGAATGCGGAAGATATGAATCTGGCAATTCAGTTGGATTTGATGCTCCATGCCTATATGTTTATGCAGTCCGGCATTCCGGTGATTTACAGCGGAGATGAGATTGGCCAGGTCAATGATTATTCCTATAAAGAAGATCCCGAAAAGGCGGCGGATTCCAGGTATCTGCACCGGGGAGCGATGAATTGGGAACGGGCGGAGAACATTTCCAGGAAGAATACGGTGGAGCATGCCATGTTTGAAGGATTGGACAGACTGGAAAAAATCCGGAAAACAGAAAAGGTGTTTGTTTCCGATGCAGACACCTGGACAATGGATACCGGAGATTCTTCCGTGTTGGGAATCGGAAGATATGTTCCGGGGGAAAAGCTGATTGGATTGTTTAATTTCAGTAAAGTTGAAAAAACAGTCGTTTTGCAGGAAACAGAGGAATACAAAGAGCTGATTACCGGAGAAAAGATGCATACGGGCAACATACATCTTCCTGCATATGGATTTGTCTATCTGAAAAAGAAGGGATAAGGAACATGAACGTATCGGAAATTGCAAAATTAGCAGGCGTATCACCGGCAACCGTTTCCAGATATTTTAATAACGGTTATCTGTCCGAAGAAAAGCGAAAGGCAATTCAAAAGGTGGTGGAGGAAACCGGATACCGGCCTTCCATGCAGGCGCAGACGCTTAGGACAAAGAAAACAAAAATGATCGGCGTTGTTGTGCCGAAAATTGCATCGGCCTCCATTGGAAAAGTGGTAGAAGGGATTTTATCGGTATTAAATGCCAAAGGCTATCAGATGCTTTTGGCTGTAACCCAGAACAATCCCCAGAAAGAGCTGGAGTATCTGGATGCATTTAACGGCAGACAGGTAGACGGCGTCATTCTTGTAGCAACGGTATTTACCCCGGAGCATAAACGCCTGCTGAAAAAGCTTTCTGTACCGGTTGTAATCATAGGGCAGCAGTTTGACGGATATTGCTGTGTCTTTCATGATGATTATCACGCTTCCTATGATCTTACCAAATACATTCTGGAAAAAGGCAGGACGCATCTTGGATATATTTCTGCAATACAAAAGGATAAGGCGGTAGGAGAAGAGCGGTACAAGGGCTATTTGGATGCAGTCTGTTATATGGGTAGAGAAGAATTGGCAAAGCGTTTTGTAACAGCCTCTTTTACCGTTGCCTCCGGATATGAAAAGGCGAAAGAGCTGTTGGAGCAGTATAGCGATCTGGATGCGGTTATTTGCGCAACGGATTCTATGGCGGCAGGGGCGATACAGTATTTGAACGAATGCGGTATCAGTGTTCCGGAACAGATTTTGGTAGCAGGTCAGGGAGATTCGGATATTGCCAGGGTGACTTCGCCGCCGTTTCTTACGGTTCATTATTCTTATGAAAAAAGCGGAGAGATTGCGGTGGAAATGTTGATGAAATGTCTGGATGAGGAAGAGAAGACGATTCAGGAGGTTAAGCTGGGGTATTCTATTGTGGAGGGAGGAAACGTTGTATGACACATGTACAGAGGAGAGATATGGGGCTGCCCTATATTTCAGATGATGAGGTTTTCGAAGAGCAGAAGATTGCCAGAAGGCTGACACAGGAATTAAATACGGCAGACAGAGCGGATTTCGACAAAATTCGGGAGATTATCAAAAAACTCCTTGGAAAATCCGAGAATGCGTTTATCAATCCGCCCTTTTACTGTGATTACGGCAGTCATATCGAGGTTGGGAAGAATTTTTTTGCCAATTATAACTGTACCATTATAGATGTGGCAAAGGTTACCATTGGAGATAACTGTCAAATGGCGCCGAACGTATCCATTTATACGGCCGGACATCCGATTCATCCGGATGTTCGGAATACACTGTATGAATACGGAATAGAAGTTACGGTGGGAGACAATGTTTGGATTGGCGGAAATACGACGATCTGCCCGGGGGTTCATATCGGCAGCAATACGGTGATCGGCGCAGGAAGTGTTGTGACAAAAGATATTCCCGACTGGGTGGTCGCTGCCGGAAATCCCTGCCGGGTGATTCATAAAATTACAGAAGAGGATAAGAAGTTTTATTTTCGTGACAGACGGTTTGACGCAGAAACCTGGGAGGATGTCAGGAGAATAGGGGGATTTTAAACATGGAGATCCGGCTTGTGGCAATGGATATGGACGGAACGCTTTTGGACAGTCAGAAAAGACTGCCCTCTGATTTTATGGACTGGGTAAAAAGGCACCCGGAGATTAAAGCGGTGATAGCCAGCGGACGGCAGTATTATACATTGGTAAAGGATTTTATTCCGATCAAAGACCGGCTGATTTATATAGCGGAAAACGGTGGTTTTGTATTTGAAAAGGGAGAGATGCTTTACAGCAATGAAATGGACAAGGCGGATATCCTGGAATGCCTCAGATTGATTGACAAGGTCAAAGGTCTGACGCCGATTCTCTGCGGAGCAGAATCTGCTTATATGCGGCCTGCAGAGGAACACATTCTTCGGGAATGTTCCATGTATTATCATCATTTACAGGAAACGGAAGATCTGTATGCAGCGGTTTACCGGGATGTTATTGTAAAAATTGCTATTTTTGCAGATGAAAAAGCAGCAGAAACTTCTATGAAATATTTTAAGAATATCAAACCGCATCTGACAGCGGTGCTGTCCGGAGACAGTTGGATTGATATTGCCAACTGTACGGTGAATAAGGGAGTGGCGGTGGATTTTATTCAGAAGAAATATGGAATTGAGAGAAGTCAGTCTATGGCGTTTGGGGATTATTTGAATGATGCCAGGCTGCTGCAGAATTGCGAAGAAAGCTATTGTATGGAAAACGGGCATCCGGATTTAAAAGCTTTGGCGAAACATATTGCGGATTCCAATGACGATAACGGGGTGATGAAGGTGCTGTATTCATTGGATTAGATAATAAAAGCAGGTTCAAAAATTTACTATAAAGTTGATAAATACAAAAGGTGCGCAATGTATATAATATGTATTAACAAATAGAAACTTATGTTATATAATAGAGAAGAAAGGATTTGATATTATGGCAACCACAAACATAACAATGCGCATAGATGAGGAGTTAAAGGCTCAACTGCAGGAACTTGTTTCGAATCTTGGCATGGATATGACGACATTTTTTACAATTTCGGCAAAGCAGGCAGTAAGAGAACAGAGAATTCCCTTTTCTGTCTCTATGAATATTCCGAATGCAGAGACAATCAGGGCCATAGAGGATGTAAGAAACAGGCGGAATTTAAGTCCGGCTTTTTCTTCTGTGGAAGATTTAATGGAGGATTTGAATGCTGAAGATTAGATATCATACATCTTTTAAGAAGGATTATAAAAAGATCCTAAAAAGAGGATATGATATTACATTGTTGGAAGATATTATTCAAAAACTGGCAAAAGGTGAGCGGCTTCCGGAAAAGAATAGAGATCATACTGTATCTGACAAGAACAGGAACGCACAGCGATTTGTTTTGATACTTTAATGAAATGAAGTGAAATATAATGGCAAAGAGCCAAACTTGACAAATTCAAGTCATGTGATAAAATTTTATAGAATATACAAATCGTTTGGCAGAATTGTTTTATAACACAGGCTGAATAAAAATAACTTCTTGGGAGGAAGCAGTATGGCAGTACCTTATAATCACAGAGCTATTGAACAGAAATGGCGCAGTAACTGGAAAGAAAATCCAATCAATGTCAATGACGGAACAAAAGAGAAATATTATTGTCTGGACATGTTTCCCTATCCGTCCGGAAACGGACTTCATGTAGGCCACTGGAGGGGATATGTGATCTCCGATGTCTGGAGCCGTTACAAATTAATGCAGAATTATTATGTCATTCATCCCATGGGCTGGGATGCCTTTGGACTTCCGGCAGAAAATTATGCAATTAAAATGGGAACCCACCCTGCGAAATCAACGGCAGACAATATTGCGAAGATCAAAGACCAGATTCAGCAGATTGCGGCAATCTATGACTGGGATATGGAAGTCAACACAACCGATCCGGCTTTCTATAAATGGACACAGTGGATTTTCGTTCAGATGTTTAAAAAAGGACTGGCTTACGAGAAAGAGATGCCCATTAACTGGTGTCCTTCCTGTAAAACGGGGCTTGCCAACGAAGAAGTTGTAAACGGCAAATGCGAGCGCTGCGGTGCTGATGTGACCAAGAAGAATCTGAAACAATGGATGTTGAAAATAACGGCCTATGCAGACCGTCTGCTTTCAGATCTGGACAAATTAGACTGGCCGGAAAAAGTAAAGAAGATGCAGACAGACTGGATTGGCAAAAGCCACGGCGCGGAAGTGGATTTTGCAGTAGACGGCAAAGAAGAGAGCATTACCGTATATACTACAAGGCCGGATACCTTATACGGCGCAACCTTTATGGTGCTGGCGCCGGAGCATGTACTGGCAAAAGAACTGGCAACGGATGAGACGAGAGATGCCGTAGAAGATTATATTTATCAGGCTTCCCTGAAATCTTCCGTAGACCGTCTCCAGGATAAAGAAAAGACAGGCGTATTTACCGGCAGCTATGCCATTAACCCGTTAAATGGCGCCAAGGTTCCCATTTGGCTTTCCGATTATGTATTGGCAGATTACGGTACCGGAGCAATCATGTGCGTACCGGCTCATGACGACCGTGACTTTGAGTTTGCAAAGAAATTTGATCTGCCCATTATACAGGTCATTGCCAAAGACGGCAAAGAAATCGAAAATATGACAGAGGCTTATACGGATGCGGCAGGCACCATGATCAATTCCGGCGACTGGAACGGAATGGAGTCTGCAGAGCTGAAATTAAAAGCGCCTGAAATGATAGAAGAAAAGGGATTCGGCAAGAAAACAACGAATTTCAAACTGCGTGACTGGGTATTTTCCCGTCAGCGTTACTGGGGCGAGCCCATTCCGATTGTACATTGTCCGGACTGCGGAGCAGTTGCCGTACCGGAAGAAGAACTTCCGTTGCTGCTGCCGGATGTCGATTCCTATCAGCCGACAGGAACCGGCGAATCTCCCTTAGCAGATATTGCGGACTGGGTGAATACTACCTGTCCTAACTGCGGCAAGCCGGCAAAACGGGAGACAAATACCATGCCTCAGTGGGCGGGCTCTTCCTGGTATTTCCTCCGTTATGTGGACAGCAAAAACGACAAAGAACTTGTCAGCCGTGAAAAGGCAGATAAGTATCTTCCCGTTGATATGTATATCGGCGGCGTAGAGCATGCGGTACTGCATCTGCTTTATTCCAGATTCTATACGAAATTCTTATATGACATCGGTGTTGTAGATTTTGACGAGCCCTTTACCAAGCTGTTCAATCAGGGTATGATTACCGGCAAAAACGGTATCAAAATGAGTAAATCCAAAGGAAATGTCGTATCACCGGACGATCTGGTAAGAGATTACGGCTGTGATTCTCTGCGGTTGTATGAGCTTTTTGTAGGACCGCCGGAACTGGATTCCGAATGGGATGACAGGGGAATTGACGGCGTATACCGTTTTATTTCCAGATTCTGGAATCTGGTTATGGACAACAAAGACAAAGACGCTGCAGAGACAAAGGAATTAATCAAAATCCGCAACAAGCTGATATATGACATTACTACAAGACTGGAGAATTTCAGCTTAAATACCGTTGTTTCCGGATTTATGGAATACAACAATAAATTGATTGAACTCTCGAAAAAAGGCGGCGTAGACAAAGAAACTTTAAAAACCTT
>CANODN010000041.1 GCA_947564765.1 uncultured Roseburia sp.
ACATATGATTTTAACTAATTTTTTGTAAGAAAAAAGCCTTAAAAAAGAGAGGATTATCGTCCAACGGTTCGTATGTACGATAATCCTTTTTCTTATATTTCCATATAAGCTTCCGCTTCTTCTGCCGCAGCCGCCTCGTGCTGCTTTTTTAAATGTTCTTTCAGCAGCTTTGCATCCTCCAGAATTGCCTTTACATCCGTGATCATCTGCTTTGCATTTGCTGCCGGATACACATGCTCCGCCGCCACGTAATCTCTGTTATGAATCGTTTCCTGAAATGCAAAGATAAGCTGATTATGTAAAAACGCCTGTCTGACAGACGAGACAATCTCCGCCATATGATTGATATCAAAATAATAATCGCATTTTTCAAAGAGCGTTTCCAAAACATCCATTCGGACATTCGGATACAGGCTCACATTTTCATACCCGCCCATGCGCATAAGCTTTGACGACATTTCCGTAAGGGCCGCAATATAAAAATGCATCCTGGGAAGCGCTTCCACAAGCTCTCTGCAATGCTCGATCTGATCGGAGTTTGTGCAGATTAATGCCTGCGGTCTGTGCTGGTTTTCTCTTTGAAAGGGATACACAAATCCCAGCTTACGCAGCATATCCTTCTGCGCCCCAAGGGCAAGCAGCCTGTCGTAAGCATGCTTTTTCTGCACCATGATCTGGTTCGTCCGTTTTGCCTTTCCGCTTAGGATAATTTTCATGTTTCCCGGAATTTCATCTCCTACCGGCTCCTGCCAGAAAAGCACATCTCTTTTGGAATAAGAAGGCAGTTTCTCTGATACGAAAAGCGGCGTCGACAAGGAATTGTAGAAAATCCGGCGTGCCCCGATTCCTGTTTTTTCCATAAAATAGACGATAAACTCTACTTTGGAAGAAAAGATTTTCACTTTTCCCTCCTCATTTAAAATAACATTGTCTGTAATATAATTTTCCATAATGATTTCCTGTCCGGATGCCGAAAACCAGGTTTTGTTTACCCGCTGTCCTTTTTTATTAAAAACAGTTCTTGCATAAAGTGCGCCGCAGCGGTTGTAATGATCGCTGGAACGGACAATTCCGTTTTCGTCACACCAGTCCACGACTTTCACAAGACGTTTATGCAGAGGCTCCGCATAAAAAATCCTTCCCCGCTCCCGGTAAAGATCGTGCACTTTACCGCCGTTATTCGTTCCGCTGATCTCCCAGTAATCTGGCACCGTGATTTCGTTAAAATATCTGGGCCTGGCCTCTTTTCCTCTTGTTTCTTTAAAATCCCCCAGAAAATGGCCGTATACCGATGTGATGCCATCCGGCAGAAATCCGTCATCTTCAATCACGACCGCCGGACAATCATATCCCGCCTGCCGAAATGACTCCCTCAGACTTCTGCTATCCTGTCCATAATTGTCAAAAAGCAATATTATATCATCTGTTCGATTGTTTCTTTCCATTTTTTTTCTACCTTTCCTGCAAGATACGGCTGGGCTTTTTGATAAGAATGCCGGTGAAACGCTTCCATATCCGCTTCTGTAAAAAGACGCACAATACAAGCTGCCAACTGATCAATCCGCTCCGCTTCTTCCATTTCCTTATTTTCGGGAATGATATATCCGTTTTTTCCGTCGTCAATAAAATTCTGATTTCCATAGCGTACGTCAAATCCAATGAGCGGAAGTCCCGAACCCACTGCCTCCATTAACGTAAGACCGAATCCCTCACTTGTGGAACCGGCTATATACGCCTCGTAATTTTGATAGATTTCATCCATTTTCTGCTGTCCGCAGAGACGTACATAGCTGCTGCACTGCAGTCTGTCAATCTGATCCTTCAGATTTTTTTCTTCTGTACCCTTTCCGTATATATCCAGGGACACTCCGGGAACCTGCCCTCTTGCTTTCACCACAGCTTCAATAATCCAGTCAATATGCTTTTCGTTTGCAAGTCTGGAAGCCGTGATCAGGGAATATTTCTTTCTCTCCTTCCCGGGACGCTTTAGCTCGTCCAGGCTTCCTACCGGAATCGTCACTACATGAGGCTCAATCCCGGCATATTTTCGGAACTGCTTTCTGAGCAGCTGATTCTGAGCGTCTGTCGCAGCCGTATAAAACCGGATATGCTTGTGCTGTGCAAACGCATATTCATAATAATTATTCCAGAGAATATAATCTTCGTTTGTACTTCCTTCGCTGAAATGATCCGCATGAATCACAATTCCGATCCGGGCGGGATATGCATTCTGTATAATGGCCTGTCCAATCCCCGTAGTCCGGTCAATGATGACAACATCTTTTTCGGTAAGCTTTAAACGCGATACCATATATCCGACCAGTTCCTCCTTCGAACAAAGCAGTTTATCCGGAAACTGATACATCACTGCATCCTGGTCTGTGATCTCCTCATAGGCTGTGGTGCCATCTTCATTAAAAAATCTGCGCTGATACAGATGCGCCTCTTTGTCAAGGGGTGCATAGTATTCCGAATAGATTCTGCAGTACGTATAGTAATCCTTTCGGATCAGACAGCCACCGGAAACCATTTCCACCCGGTGAACTCTGTCACTTGTATCATCTGCCATATAAACCGTATAAAAATCATTTGTCTCCGAAAACACATATCGGGCAACCGATCCCTTCCTCGAAAATGTAAAGCTCTGATTTCCAAAGGTTCTCTGCAGCTGCCCTAATGTATAAGTAACCGGCGCAATTTTGCAGTCCGAAAAAAACGTATACAGCCATAGGATCTCGGAATCCAGAAATCCTATATTTTTTGTCATGTGCTCGATATTATCTCTGGGAAACATATCTGTAAAAACAAATTTTGCTTCCAGTCCCGCATTGCGAAACGCCTTTGCCCGGTATGCCTGGGCATATTCCACGCCGCTGCTTGCCCAGCCAATTCCCAAATTAAAATTGTAAATCATCGTTGTCTCTCCTTTGTATCTCTCTCTGCATTCTTAAGGAAATAATATATGAAGTTTGGATTCCTCATCGATATAGGCATCACTCAGTAATATATTTCTCATCGCATTTTTTAAAATCGTATCTTCCATTTCCCGAAAAGCCTCCAGTGCTTCCCTGTGATACTCATATACCGGATTGCGCTGCGCCGATATTCTGCCTCCGACTGCAGTCTGCATCTGCTGCAGATAATCCGCCTGCTCCACCCACGCCTGGTCAATGGCTCTGAGTATGGCAATCCGCATAAATTCATTCATCCGGGCTCTGCCCTCTAATTTTTCATCCTGCCGGAGCAATCCTTTTTTCACTTTTTGCAAAAGGCATTTCTCCATCGCCTTTGCATCATTTAGCGGAATATTTGTCGTTTCATCATCCAACTGGTACGAGATATGATCCAGAATATACCGGTTTAAAATGTTCTGATCTAGTCTGCTCTGAGAAACCATAAATTTCCGGATATTGTGTCCTGCCATTTCCAGAATCTTTTCCATTGATATAACCTTTCCATCCAAAAGCTGATCTCTGGTTTCATAGATCAGCTTTCGCTGCCGCTGCATGATCTGATCGTAGTCCATAGCCCGCTTTCTTGACAGTACCGCCTTCTCCTCCTCCAAAGCCTGTGCCTTATGAATGATTCGTTTTATTCTGCGTCTGCCCATCCGTTTCCTGCCCTCTATGTACGGCTTCATATTTTCCGGTCCGTTACGAACTGCAACCGCATCCTCCAGAGACACAAAAAACTGACTGGAACCCAAATCTCCCTGCCGGCCGGCGCGGCCTCTTGCCTGACGCTCCAATCTGGTATTTGCCATTCGGCTGATTCCGATTACCGCAAGTCCGCCGATTCCCTTTACGTTTTCTCCAAGACGGATATCGGTCCCCCGGCCGGCAATGGAGGTTGCCACCGTTACGGCATTTATTCTTCCGGCTTCCCGGATGATGTCAGCCTCCCAGAATGCATTGCCTGCATTCAGCACATTGTGAGGAATTTTCTCCTCCAGCAAAATCTTTGATACTATTTCCGTCTCTCTGATTGTATCTACAACAATCAGCACCGGCCGGCCAATCCTATGTGCCTCCAAAGCCGCCTCGATCGCCGCCTGAAACTGACTGCCCGCATCTTTGTAACAGCAGTCCTTTAAATCTCTTCTCTGCACCGGCCGGTTGGGCGGTATCACAAGCACCTTCTTACCGTATACATTCCGAAGCTCTTCTGCGGCATCTGCCAGTGTACCGCTCATTCCTGCCATTTTTTCAAATAACAGAAACAGGTTCTGATATGTGATCGAAGCTACGGAGCGATTCTCCTCCGACAGCTTTAATCCTTCCTTTTGTTCAATTGCCTGCTGCTGTCCGCCCCGAAGCTTCACGCCCTTAAGCATCCGTCCGGAAGCTTCGTCAATCAGCAAAATCTCTCCCTGATCGGAAACAAGATATTCCTGTCCCTTCTGATACAGCACATGTGCCCGCAGAGCCAGTATGACATGCCGGTTAATTTCAAAAAATTCTTTTCCGAAAAAATTATCTATCTGAAAAAAAGTTTCTGCATGACGAACGCCTTCTTCTGTAAGCCACACCTTGTTTTCTTCCTGCCGGTAATCCATATCTTCTGTAAGCGTCGTAACAAAAAAATCCGCCATTTCATATAAGTTGGACTGCACTCTGGGCGATCCCGAAATAATCAACGGCATCTGAGCAGCATCCAGCAGCACAGAATCCGCCTCGTCGATAATCACATAATACAATTCCCGCAGGAAACGTTCCTCTGCCGTTGTCACCAGATGATTCAAAAGATAATCAAATCCCAAAACACCATGTGTTGTATATACGATATCCGAAGCATAAATCTCTTTTTTTTCTGCATTGGTAAAGCTTTTCTCCCTGTCCAAGCTGACACCGGAGGCTGCGGAAAGTCCCATAAACCGATAGACCTTTCCCATTTCTTCGGCATCTCTCAGAGCCAGATATTCATTTGCCGTCACAAGAATTGTACTTTTGCCTGTCAGGGCGTTTAAATATAGCGGCATCGTTGCTGCCAGTGTTTTTCCTTCTCCGGTATTCATTTCCGCCAGATATCCCAGGTGAAGGGCAATCGCTCCCAGAATCTGGGCATCAAAGGGTTCCATTCCCAAAATTCTCCGGTCCGCTTCGCAGATTGCCGCAAATGCCTCCGGCAGAATATCATCCGGAACTTCTCCCTCTTTCAGCCGGCGCCGAAACTCTTTTGTCAAATGTGCAAGCCCTTGATCAGACAACTGCCGCATTTTCTCTTTATAACGTTTGACACGCAAAAGAATTCTCTTTATTTTTTTGAAATCTCTCTTCTGTCCCATTTCTGATTTCCCGAATTATAATAGAATGAAAATGAAATTGTGTTGCTCCTCCGTTAACCAGCTGCAGCTTATAAGAATAGGTTCTAAGGGGACACTGAAAATCAGCCTCTTTATCTTTGATTATGATGCTGTCAGCTTCCTTGCCGTATTTGTCATAAAAAACCAGCCGCAGTAAACAGTTTTCCCCTGTCAAACAGTCCATGTGCACAATAATCCGGTAACTGCATTCACCATCTATCATAGGCAGCGCCGGTTCGATTTTCTGCATTTGATAATTGGTTTTGGAATACCACTGCTTTATAATTGTCCCGGAAGGCATACGGCTGTTTTTAAATTCCACGTCATCCTTCTTATGATAGAACACCTCGGAACCATATAAATACGTGTCCGAAGAATACTCCTCCCAGTAAATTGTCCACTTATCCCCTGTCATGTATGCTCCGTCTTTCTATTGAAATCTTCTTTTAAAATTTTTTCCAACTGCCCTATGAACCAGCTTACAATTTCGTCCGTACGGTCATTGTGCCTTCCGTGAATGCCTTTTCCATATACCGCAACCCCTTCCGACCAGAGATGCGAAAGCAATATATCATATACGCCAACGTCATAATCATCCTCGATCATATATGAAATTACAAATTTTGAATTTCCCCAGTCAACGGCATCAAACTTGTTCCAAAATCTCTGGTTTAACCCTTCTGCCGCTGCGGTATCCATGCCGCCGCTTAAATAGTGCAAAACGTCTAATGACGTGGGAAACCCGCCGGGACGCAGGTATTTTTCATTTAACGCCACATTTCCTATGTTAACCAGCGGTTTTCCCAAAATCATTGCATGCGGCTTTATATCACAGCCATAATACAATGCACCGTAAGCTCCCATAGAAATACCGGATAAAATCACCTGTTCTGACGAAAAGCCCAGCTCTGCCATATATTTTGCTATGACATCCCGAAACAGTGATTCATACTCTGCCGTTCCCATATAAAAGCTCCCGCCTTCCAGACGCGGTTCCGCCAGCAAAAGAAAGGGGCATCCCGTACTCTGTATCATATGATATCCTTCAAAGCCCTGCGCCGTTTTATATCCGGAAAAAAACACGATCAGCGGCGCCTTTTCATCTCCCGGATCGAAATAACTAAACATTTCTTCCCTGTTTGCAACCGTAAAACGTTCTCCTCCTGGCAGAAAATACCCATACTCTCCTCTGGAATACCGGTCATGGAGCGCAATGATCTGCAAATTCCCTTTCCCCTTGGCATAAAGGGAAACAAAAATCATCGAATCCTGCTTTTCACTGCTAATCCGCACAACCTGATCTAACTCCCTCTCACTAAATTCCCATCGCTTTATTACATTAGCCGCACAGCTTTCGTCAAACTGCGTAACGGAAAAAGAAACGGAAACCGTCGGACTCTTACGGTATTCCAGCCAAAAATCAATGACCTGCCCCTGAAACACAGGAATATTATTTCTCCAAAAAGCAATCTGCTGAAATTCCGCTCCAAAATCTCCGGTCAAATCCACGCTGTAATTTCCGTTCCAATTCACAGAACCGGAAAACTCCCGGGATATCGCAAGATTTTTCGGCTGAAATTTTTCGCCGTAGGATTTGGGAAAAAAATATCCTGTTTCCTCCAGAAGAAATCGCTGTACATCTTCCGACGGAATTACCTTTGCTCTTCTGTTTCTGCAAAACCATGCTGTACTGCCCCGAAGCTTTACTCGGTCCGTTACAAATAGCGTATATGCTTTTACTGACTTGCGTAATGGCTCAATTTCCGCATCCAAAAGCTCTCTGTCCAAAAAAGCCATATCATATTGCTGCTTCTGTTCCTCATGAAAAATTGCCTTATAATGGAGCTTTACCTCCCGAGGCAGCTCATAAATCCTGCTCCAGTCTTCTTTTCCCAGTTGTAATATCTGAATTTTATCCAATGGAATCCATAACCTCTTTCCATGCCTTCATCAATTGATCTGCCGTATATTTTTTGCCAAGCTCATAAGCACTGATCTGTGCCTGATTCCAGTTCTCCAGGCTTTCCAGATACCAGCAAAGCGCCCCATACAAATCTTTGACTTTCCTTAGTACGATTCCGTTTTTCCCATGCTGTACAAACTCTGTTTTTGTCCGCACAATTTGAGGAATTCCGATACTGACTGCCGTAATCTGCAAATATAATTCCGGCTGGTCTGTCAGGTCAACCACAATACGCTGTTCCTTCATGCAGGTAGTTACTGCCAGCTCCCCGACACACTGCTCCACAAAAAAACTGGTAAAACATTCCTCATATCCGGCTTCCGTTAAATATTGCTCCGTCAGCTTCAATAGCTGCTGCTTTCTTGCAGTATCTGCTTTTCTGGTAAAAAGATGCACCTGCAGATCCTTATGCGTAAAAAGATATTTCCCCAGAATCTGTACCAGTTTTTCCAAAATTCTCTCCGGGACGCCATCTGTGGGAACCAGTATCTTCTGAACAGGAAGCTGCCGGCTGATTCCCGCATCTGCTCTTGTATCATAAGGCGGTATGTGCCTCATATGTTTTATTTCCATCTGTATGTCCTTTTGGATTTTTTCCAAATTCTCTTCGGAATCTGCAATAACATATGCAGATCTTTTAATCAGATTCAAATCCGTCTTGGCGTTTCCGGAAGGATATCTTTCCGAAAAAAAAGATAAGATCTGTTTTCTCCCCTTTAACACTTCCTGTAACAATTCCACATGGCGCTCATGCATAGCTGCGCAAAAAATATCACTCTCCCCTGTCATATCCAAATATGCCTGAAAAACCTCATAAATTACCTGATCCATGCTCTCATAGGTACATCTGGAAAACTGCCCTCTTTCTTCTTTTCCCTGACAGCACAACAGATAATCTGGATACCCGGGATTCATTTCCACATGGCCGTCCTCCTGAAAACACCGCATTTTCCATATTCCGTTTTCCATGAAATAATCCTGACAGAAGGGTTTTCCTTCTTTATAAACCATTGACGCTGAAAGAAATCCTCTGTCGTCATAAATATTACGGCGGTGCAGGCTGCCGTCCTCATAGATACTGACCAAAATGGGATTGCCATCTTCCCCAAATTCAATCTGTGCATACTTTTCTCCTTTCCGCCATGCGGTTACTGCCCAGGGCGTGTAGATAAATTCAATTCCCGGCGGCCAGTTCAATTTGTGAAAGGACAATGGCACAGGTTTTTTTCGCCTGATTTCCTGTATTGCATCAAAGCAGGACCAGTAAAATGCATGGGATACGCCCTGTCTGTGGAGAAAATGGCGGAGATTCGGCGTAAAGCTAAGGAGCAGGAGCCGATACGGAAACAAGCCGCTGCGATGAAAAAGCTGTACCTGCTTCACGGTATCGTCAAATTCCGTATGCATGCGTCTTACATACCAGATCTGTTCATTTTCACACCATTGATTCTGCTGATACCAGGCCGGAATAAAGTAGATCATATTCTCCTCCTACAAAAACAGAAAGCGACGATAAGCTTCATAACTGCAAATAGATACTGTTTCCTGCCAGAGATTGCACCAGATACCCGTCAGTATCATAAAGGATACCGGAAGCATATATAATGTATTGTCTGCTCCGCTTCCGATCTGCCAGAACAAAGACAGACTCAGACAGCTTCCCATAATGGCCGCACTCACAAAACCCAGCCTTATGATTTCTTTGGTCAGATATTTTTCGGTATCCCGCCCTGCATGGAGATTTAAAATACTGTCCCCGCTCTTTAAAAGCTGTTCCGTAATGTCTCCCGGACTGATAAATATCATAGAAAAAAGAATCGTCAGCACATATAGCCCCGCAATATACACCACAATGCCGGGCGCGCTTGTTAAGGTCATATTTTCCTTCCACCAGAGAATCCTTTCATGATCCGGAAACCAATATCCAAGTGCCGCTGTCAAAAACTGCGGAATCATAAAAAAGGCTGAGGCAAACATCACCGGCATGACTCCGATGGGATTTAATTTAATCGCCAGATAATTCTTATCGGCATAAATATTGTGTATAGAGATTCTCTGCACCGGGATTCTCTTTTCTGTATTTTCCATAATTAGGACAATGACCATGACAACTATGGATATTCCCAAAGGTACTGCCAGACTGTCTATCGCATGCTTACTCAAAGTCGCAATCAACCCATCTAAAATATTGACGAAAATCAGCATCGTCTGTCCGCCGATTCCATATTTTTTATTGCGCTCTGCCAGCCACAAGATGACCATAGCTCCCGTTACCATTTCCCCCACGGCCAACGCCTTTGCTCCCATAAGGAACTCTGACGCAATTTCAAACGGAAGCTCCTGTACACGAAAAAGAGACTGTATCACAGCCAAAAACAGCGTACCCATCAGTGACCAGACGCGAATTTTTCTGGTGGAAACCACTGCATTTGACCGGTTGCTTTTGCACAAAAGAATAATCTGGACAAACAAAGAGGCCAGCATATACGGCGATATGCCAAGTGCAAAAACAGAACATCGACAGCGATCTCCCCCAATCGTCTGCATCAGCAGTTCCTCTGCATTATCGGTTGTATGCATATATGCAGAGGAATCCAACCCATATAATGGGATACCTCTCCCCAATATATAGAAAAAAAGTATCCCGCCTGTATATAAAAGCTTGTATCCCATTATATGTTCTTTTCCTTTTGATTTAGACAAAATATTCTCCTGTGGCAGATGCATATTAAGAAATTAGTGACCACCTCTGCTGAAATAGCCACTAATTTCTGATCTGAGTTGTTTCCCTGTTTCTACTTATTTCTGTTATCAGAATTTTTTACAGTTTCTTTTTCTGCAAAAATACCTTTTTTGTTTTTCTTATCGTAAGCAGTTTTTCCTGTTGCTGCAGCTCCGAGAATTGGAATGATACTCCACCATAATCCATTCTTTGAAGCCTCCTGTGTCTGTTCCATATTTGCAAGAGGCACCTCTTCGTCCTCTGCTTCCACAAGCTCCGTATCTTCTTCATCTTCTACAACGGCAAGGGGCACTTCTTCATCCGGCAATTCTGCAATTTCCGGTTCCTCTTCTGTTACGTCCGGCATCGTTGTGGTGTCTGCTATATCTGCATTCGCTGCCGCCGGCACTGCAGGATTTCCTGCTAAAACAGGCGCCGCTCCTGTACCCTGATCTATGCCCTGATCTCCTGTATTATCTATACTTTCGGACGCAGGTGCATTTTCTGCTTCGCTGGCTCTCTCACTCGCGGATGTGCTGGCTCTCTCGGAGCTTCTATCGCTGGCGGATGTGCTGGTGCTTACAGATAAACTATTGTTTACGGATGTACTTGCGCTTGCAGATATGCTGGTACTTGCAGCTGTGCTTGCACTTTCACTGGCAGATGTACTTGCGCTCGCACTTGCTGATGTACTTGCGCTCTCACTCCCTGATATGCCGGCACTCTCTGAAGAACTAACACTTGTGCTGTTTGAATTGCTTAAACTTACCGATATGCTCGCACTTGCTGATTCTGACTCACTTAGGCTCTGACTTGTACTCGTCGATTCGCTCAGGCTTTTGTTTTCGCTCGTCGATTCACTTACGCTTTTGCTTTCGCTCGCCGATTCACTCAAGCTTTTACTCTCGCTCACTGATTCACTCAGGCTTTTGCTCTCGCTTGCCGATTCACTCAAGCTCTTACTTGTGCTCACTGATTCGCTCAGGCTCTTGCTTTCACTCGCTGATTCACTCAAGCTCTTGCTCGCACTTGCTGATTCGCTTATACTCTTGCTCTCGCTTGCTGATTCACTCAGGCTCTTGCTTTCGCTCGCCGATTCGCTCAAGCTTTTACTTTCGCTTGCTGATTCGCTCAGGCTCTTGCTTTCGCTCGCTGATTCACTTACGCTCTTGCTCTCGCTTGTCGATTCGCTTATACTCTTGCTCTCACTCGCTGATTCGCTTAGGCTCTTACTCTCGCTTGCTGATTCACTTACGCTCTTGCTTTCACTCGCTGATTCACTCAAGCTCTTGCTCGCACTTGCCGATTCACTCAAGCTCTTGCTTTCGCTCGCTGATTCACTCAAGCTCTTACTTTCGCTCGCTGATTCACTCAAGCTTTTGCTCTCACTTGCTGATTCGCTTATACTCTTGCTCGCACTTGCCGATTCACTCAAACTTTTGCTTTCGCTCGCCGATTCACTTACGCTCTTGCTCTCGCTTGCTGATTCGCTCAAACTTTTACTTTCGCTTGCCGATTCGCTCAAGCTTTTACTTTCGCTTGCTGATTCGCTCAGGCTCTTGCTTTCGC
>CANODN010000042.1 GCA_947564765.1 uncultured Roseburia sp.
CATGGGGGACTACATCATGGATCTGATGAAAAAAGTAGAAAAGAAGAGCAATAAAATTGTCAGCTCCGAGAAATTCATCAAGGCCATGCGTAAGCTGTATAAGAAAAATGCAGAGCAGATCACATCCGAGTTGGATTTGTCTAATGAAAATGATCCGCTTTTGATTCTTTATATCGTGATTTATACCAGAATTGCAGAAGAATTAAATGCAGAGGAGATTTGGGCGCCGGGTGTAAATGTCAGTGACGGTATGGCTTACGATTATGCAGAACGTCATCGGATCATCCGGCCGACGCATAATTTTGACGAGGATATTCTTTCCGCAGCCAAAGAGCTTTCCAAGCGCTATGAAAGCTTTTCTCCCCATATTGATGCATTGACGGGTATGTCGGTACTGGTATTTGACGCCATGAAGAAGGTACACGGCATGGGAAAAAGAGAACGATTGCTTTTACAGACTGCGGCGATTCTCCATGACTGCGGCAAATATGTCAGTCTGGCCCATGGACCGGAGTGTGCATATCATATTATCATGGAGTCCGAGATTATCGGGTTGTCTCATTTGGAACGGGAAATTGTAGCCTGTGCCGTTTTGTATAATACATATCCTCTGGAGGATTATGAAGAGCTTGCAGACAGACTGGACCATGACAGCTATATGACAGTGGCGAAGCTTTCTGCCATTCTTCGGGTATCCAATGCCATGGACCGGAGCCATAAACAGAAATTTAAAAATGTAAAGGCAGCAGTCCGAAAGAAGGAATTGGTAATTACCATTGAAACAGTGGACAATATTATTCTGGAAAAAGGGTTATTTTCGGTAAAAGCAGAGTTTTTTGAGCGAGTGTTTGGTATCAAACCGGTCATCCGGGAAAAGAGAATCTATAATTAGAGGTGACAGAAAATGGAAAAAGAAAAGATGTTTACAAATCCGGAAAATTATGAAAACAGAGAATTAAGCTGGCTGAAGTTTAACGGACGTGTATTAAATGAGGCGCGGGATAAGACGATTCCCTTGTTGGAAAGGCTGAAATTTGTCGGAATCACCTCCTCCAATCTGGACGAATTTTTTATGGTCAGGGTGGCATCTTTAAAGGATATGGTACATGCCGGTTATAAGAAAAAGGATATTGCGGGAATGACAGCAACAGAGCAGTTAGAGGCGATCAATACGGCTACCAGATCATTGGTGGATACCCAGTATTCTACCTACAACCGTTCGCTGCTGCCTCTGTTAAAAGCAAGAAATATTGAGATCATCCAGGCCCATGAGGATTTGAATGAGGAGCAGGCGGCCTTTGCCGATGCCTATTTTGAAGAGACGGTGTATCCTGTTTTAACGCCTATGGCGTTGGATGCATCCAGACCGTTTCCGCTGATCCGCAATAAAACCTTAAATATAGCGGCATTGATCAAACGAAAGGGAACAGACGAAAAAGAAATTCAGTTTGCAACGGTGCAGGTGCCCTCCGTACTGCCGAGAATTGTGGAGATTCCTTCGGAAAAAGAAGGCGGACGGACCTTTCTTTTGTTAGAACAGATCATTGAGCGGAATATTTCCAAGCTGTTTCTGAATTTTAAGGTAGCCTGTGCCTATCCATACCGGATCATGCGGAATGCAGATCTTCCCATAGATGAGGATGAAGCGGCGGATCTGTTAAAAGAGATTCAAAAGCAGTTGAAAAAAAGGCAGTGGGGCGAGGTGATCCGTCTGGAAGTGGAAGAGGGAGTGGACGATCAGCTGCTTTCCATTTTAAAGAAGGAACTGAATGTAAAATCCGAGGATGTCTTTGAGATTAACGGACCGATTGACCTTACCTTTGTGATGAAGCTTTACGACCTGGCAGATTGTGATGATCTGCGTTACAAAAAATACCAGCCCCAGAGAGTACCGCAGATTGAGCCGGGAGAAGATATTTTTGCAGCAATCCGAAATGGGGATATTTTGATGCATCATCCGTATCAGACCTTTGATCCCGTCGTGGATTTTATCCGTCAGGCTTCTGTGGACCCGGAAGTGCTTGCAATCAAACAGACACTGTATCGGGTCAGCGGCAATTCTCCGATTATTTCTTCTCTGGCCCAGGCGGCAGAAAACGGAAAGCAGGTAACGGTACTGGTAGAGCTGAAGGCTCGTTTTGACGAAGAGCATAATATTGTATGGGCCAAAAAATTAGAGCAGGCGGGATGTCATGTCATTTATGGTCTGGTGGGTCTGAAAACCCACAGTAAGATTGCGCTGGTGGTACGCAGGGAAGAGGACGGGATTCGCAGATATGTACATCTGGGAACCGGCAATTACAACGATTCTACCGCAAAGCTTTATACGGACTGCGGTATTTTTACCTGTTCCGAAGCAGTGGGAGAGGATGCAACGGCAGTATTTAATATGCTTTCCGGTTATTCGGAGCCTCTGTCCTGGAATTGCCTGTCGGTAGCGCCGATCTGGCTGAGAAAGAAGTTTCTAAAATTAATCAACAGAGAAACGAAGCATGCAAAAGAGGGCAGGGAAGGAAAGATCATTGCAAAGATGAATTCTCTTTGTGACAAAGACATTATTGCCGCTTTGTATGAGGCGTCTGCAGCAGGCGTACAAATCGATCTGATTGTAAGAGGAATCTGTTGTTTGAAAGTTGGAATTCCGGGAATCAGTGAAAACATCAGAGTCCGTTCTATTGTAGGCAATTTCTTAGAGCACAGCCGGATTTTCTATTTTTACAATGACGGCAGACCGGAGCTTTTTATGGGAAGCGCAGACTGGATGCCCCGTAATTTAGACCGCCGGGTGGAAATCCTGTTTCCGGTAGAAAACGAAGAAATTCAAAAGAGCGTATATCACATTCTGGATGTGGAGCTTAAGGATAATGTAAAAGCACATATTTTAAAGGAAAACGGCAAATACGAAAAAGTAGACAAACGGGGTAAGGTTCTTGTCAATTCTCAGGATCAGTTCTGCAAAGAGGCAAAAATCAAAAAGCCGAAGGATAAGGGGAAATATCAGGAAAGAGTGTTCATTCCGGCAGAACCGGTATAGGGCGTGGCAGAAAAGGAGACGTTTGTATGAAGAAGGGCAGAATACTTTTTACGGATATAGACGGAACACTGCTGTCAGATGATATGATGGTTTCTGCCGGGAACCGCAGGGCAATTGAAAAAGCGTTAGAACATGAGAATTATGTGGTTGCGGCAACGGGCAGGCCGATCAAGAGCGGAAAAGCCGTTGTAGAAAAGCTTGGACTGACAATGCCGGGCTGCTATATGATCGCCTTTAACGGTTCTGTTTTGTATGACTGCCATGCAGACAGGATTTTATATGAAGAGACGATTCCGATTCCCTATGTGCGGAGACTTTTTAAAGAGGCACAAAAGGCAGGCCTATATATTCAGACTTATGATAAGACCGATATTCTGACAGAGCGGCAGACCAGGGAGCTGGAATATTATTCCGGGCGGACGGGAATGTCCTATAAGCTGATGCCGAATCTGCAGGAGAATCTTTCCCAGGAGCCTTATAAAGCCCTTTTGATTGATTTGGAAAGCCGCCAGAAGCTTGCGGATTTTCAAAAGGCAAATGAATCCTGGACAAAAGGTATATTGAACAGTTTTTTTTCCAATGATGCATATCTGGAGTATTGTCCGGCCGATGTGAATAAAGGCTCTGCGATCCAGCGGCTGTGCAGTCTTTTGGACATTCCCATAGAGTATACGGTCGCAGTGGGAGATGAATGGAATGATATTTCTATGATACAGGCTGCACATATTGGCGTTGCCGTAAAAAATGCGGTTGCGGCAGCAAAGGAAGCGGCGGATTATGTGACGGAGCGGGATAATGATCATGATGCGGTGGCAGAAGTGATTGAGAAGTTTTTGTTTGGCAATTGGATAGACTTTGCAGTTTAGCTGTGATATACTTGTATTGTAATCATATAGAATTCAAACCGCAGTACAGAAAGCAGGTGATCTTATGCCATCAGGTATCGAAGTAACAAAGGCAGCTCTTGATGATTTTTCAAAAGTTCAGCGCCGCATGCTTTTAGCAAAAAAAGAAAACGCTGTAGAAACATATGCTGATTTGAAAGAAGAGTATTTAACGTTGAAAGCATTGTTAAATGTTTCAGGTGTTAACTTAACAGAAATTGACAAAATAAAAGAATAATAATCCAATGCAGGAATCAAAAAGGTGCAGAGCCAGTGATCACAACACAAGACTCTGCACCTTTTTATAAAATGATTTTATCAGGAGATATCGATCCTTAGCTCCTCCAAAAATGCATAAGGCACGGCCAGTTTTCCGGTGCCCTTTCCCAATTGAATATGCGGCTTGTTGCTTCCATGGAAATCAGAACCTCCGGAAAGCTTTAATCCGTATTCCTTTGCCAGACTGCGGATATAACGCTCGTCTCCCGGCTGATACGTGGAATAAAGAGCTTCGATTCCCTCCAGGCCGCATTCTGTGCAGTCTGTGATCAGTTCTCTGAGTCTCTGGTCACTCAAATGGTAAAGAACGGGATGGGCCAGTATCGCTTTGCCGCCTGCATGGTGAATCAGTGCAATTGCTTCCTGGGGAGATATTTTTTCCCTGGGGACATTACAGCGGCATCCGTCGCCGATATATTTTTCAAAGGCTTCGGATATAGATTTGATATATCCCTTGTCCAGTAAAAATCTGGCAACATGGGCTCTTGTCAAAACAGCGTCCGGAAACATTTCCTGCAGCGCTTCTTTCGTAATATCGAACCCTTCCTTCCGAAGCAGTTCATACATCTTCAGATTCCGGTTTTTGCGGTTGTCGCGGAATTTTGTAAGGTGCTCTAAAAGCCTGGGATTTGTCTCATCCAAAAACAGACCCACCATATGGATTTCTTTGTCCTTATATTCCGTGGAAAGCTCCACGCCGGGAATCAGTTCCACGCCGGCGTCTTTGGCGGCTGTTTTGGCTTCGGCGATACCGTCTACGGTATCATGGTCTGTCAATGCAAAAGCGAGAAGCCCTTGCTTTACTGCTTCCGCAGCCAGCTCCGTTGGAGTCAGGGTACCGTCGGAGGCGGTAGAATGTACGTGCAGATCTATTTGTCCTGTTTTCATAATAAAAAATCTCCTTTATGTTTGGATTGTTATAAGTATTAGCTTTGAATGGAACGATAATTTATTATAAAGGAATTATTGTTAAAATACAACTGGATTGAAAGGAATCAGCGGAAAGGATAAAAAATGAATGCAGAAATTTATTATGTGGAGGATGATTTGGTAATTGCGGAAAGCGTAAAAGAATATTTTCTGCAGAGGGATATGAATGTGACCATTCTTTCTTCCGCAGCCGGGGCAAAGGAAATTTTGTTGAAAAAACAACCGGATATGATTTTGCTTGATTGGAGCCTGCCGGATGAAAGCGGCATTATGCTTTGTGAATGGATACGGAAACGGTTTGCAGAAGAGATTCCGGTTTTGTTTTTGACGGTAAAAGGGGAGACGGCGGATGTTGTGAAGGGATTTGGGAGCGGAGCAGATGATTATCTGGTAAAGCCATTTGAACTGGAGGTATTACATTCCCGTGTTTTAGCGGTTTTAAGAAGAATGAGGAAACCAGAGAGAAGGGAATTGTATTGCGACCGGATTTGTCTGGATAAGAAGAAAACGGTTGTTTATGCAGAGGAAGAGGAGGTTTCCTTGACTCCTCTGGAGTACAGAGTACTGCTGTATCTTATGGAGCACAAAGGCCAGACGGTTACCAGGCAGAGGCTTTTGGAGGAAATCTGGGATGTGAACGGAAATTATGTAAATGACAATACGCTGACGGTGACAATGAAGAGACTGCGGGAAAAATTCCAAAATCCTGCCTGTATTAAGACAGTCCGAAGCTTTGGATACCGTATGGAGGATACCCTATGATCCGGAAAAAACGAAAGCGGATAGAAGAATTGACGGCTTATTTAGAAGAAGTGAATATTGGAGGAACGGCGAGCATCCTGCAGGCAAAGGAAGATGAATTTTCTATGCTGCAGGATGAAATTTATAAAACGGTAACAACGCTGTATCAGACAAAAGAAGACGCACTTTTGGCAAAAC
This sequence comes from uncultured Roseburia sp., assembly GCA_947564765.1. Classification (GTDB taxonomy): domain Bacteria; phylum Bacillota; class Clostridia; order Lachnospirales; family Lachnospiraceae; genus Roseburia_B. The sequence continues at coordinate 6,067 of CANODN010000042.1, forward strand.
AAAATTATGCCGATCATCTTGCCAATATTTCCCATCAGCTGAAAACGCCGATTACAGCGGCGCTTTGTTCGTTGGAGCTTTTAAAAGAAGCATCGCCTTCCGTTTATGCGGATCAGGCAATCGGCCAGCTTATACGGTTAAAGGATCTGGGAGAGGCGCTTTTGACGATTTCCAGAATTGATTCCGGTACGCTTACGTTGGAACGAAAGCTCATAGATGTCTATACGCTGCTGAACCTTGCGGCAGATAATCTGTATTATCCGGCAGAGGAAAAACATGTGACGATTCAAATCAAAGATTCCGGCAGCAGGATGTTTATGGGCGACATGGAGTGGAGCATGGAAGCCTGCCTGAATCTGATGAAAAACTGTATCGAGCATTCTCCGGAGCATGGGACTGTTTACTGCGAATATTCCCAAAATCCTCTGTATACGGAAATTTTAATTCAGGATGAGGGAAGCGGTTTTGACAAAGAAGATTTAAAATATATTTTTAAGCGGTTTTATCGCGGGAAAAATGCAAATGGCAGCGGAATCGGAATCGGCCTGTCATTGGCAAAATCCGTTTTTGAGATGCAGAACGGGACGGTAACGGCCAGAAATCTGCCGGATGGGGGCGCCTGCTTTGAAATCAGAATTTATTGTCACTGACCTGTCACTTTCGATTGCTATAATGAATTTGCGCTGAAAGACGCGCAGTAATAAGGAAATACCCTCCGGGTATCCCTTTATGCGCTGAAAGACGCGCAATAATAAGGAGATGAAACAAGTTATGGAAATTTTACGATGTGAACAGGTGAAAAAAATATATGGCTCCGGTGCAAATCAGGTCATTGCATTAGATGGTATTAATCTGTCAGTGCAAAAAGGAGAATTTGTGGCAATTGTGGGAGCCAGCGGTTCCGGTAAATCAACACTTCTGCATATCCTTGGCAGTGTAGATAAGCCTACGGAAGGGAGCGTAATGATAGAAGGTGTGGATATTTCGCATATGAATCCTACCCAGGCGGCAATTTTCCGCAGGCGAAAGGTGGGACTGATTTATCAGTTTTATAATCTGATTCCAACGCTTTCCGTTCGACAGAACATTCAGATGCCTCTTTTGCTGGATAAAAGAAGGCCGAATGCTTCTTATTTTGATCAGGTAGTAAATACCCTCGGTATTGCAGATAAGTTAGAAGCGCTTCCGGGACAGCTTTCCGGGGGACAGCAGCAGAGAGCAGCCATTGCCAGGTCGCTGATTTATCGTCCTGCAATTTTGCTTGCAGACGAGCCGACGGGCAATCTGGACCGGAGAAATGGAGCGGAAATCCTGGATATGCTGAAGTTATCCAATCGGAATTTGAATCAAACGATTTTGCTGATTACCCATGATGAAAAAATTGCACTGGAAGCAGACCGCATTATAACCATCGAAGACGGACGCATCATCGGAGATGAAAGGCAGGTGGGCGTGTAATGTGGAAGGATTATTCGAGGTTTTATATCAAACATAACCGTGCCTTTGGTATTTCGATCCGGACGGCGGCTTTTATCGCTGCTTTGTTTTTATCCTTTTTATGCAGTCTTTTCTATAATTTCTGGCAGGATAATATTACAGGCGTCATGATAGAAGAAGGAGACTGGCAGGGAAGGATTACAGGGGAGTTTAGTGTCAAAGATATCAACAGGATTTCTGCTTATCCCGGTGTAAAGAAGGTTGTGGTCCGTGAGGATCTGTCAACGGATTTGGAGATTGCGGCAGATCTTTATTTTGAACCGATGCGGGAGATTAAAAAAACGCTGCCCAAAATGGCAGAGGAGCTGGGGGTAAAAGAATCTGCAGTCGAATACCATTATCAGCTTTTATCACTGTATTTTATCCGTATTCCGGGCGATACCATGCCGCGGCTTTTGATGCCGGCATATCTGTTTATCGTATTATTGGTGTGCTTTTCTCTGATTCTTGTGATCCACAATTCCTTTGCCGTTTCTATGAATGCGAGAATTCATCAGTTTGGCATATTAAAAAGCGTGGGCGCGACGCCGAAACAGATTCGTCTGTGTCTGATACAGGAAGCGGCAGTTCTGGCAGGGATTCCTGTTTTGGCAGGTGTTTTTCTGGGAATTGTATCCTGCTATGGAACAATTTGTGTCATGAACAGCATGGTGGCAGATATGGCAGGAGGCAGAGAGGCGGTTTTTTCTTATCACCCTGTTTTGTTTTTGCTTACAGTATTGATTGCGGCAGTGACACTGCTTATTTCCGTATGGATTCCTTCTGTGAAATTAAGCCGCCTGACGCCGCTGGAAGCAATTCGCGGCACAAAAGAATTAGAATTGAAAAAAAAGAAAAATCTACGAATGGCAGCTGCAGTGTTTGGTGCGGAAGGAGAACTGGCTGCCGCAGCTTTAAAAGCACAGAAAAAAGCCCTGCGCACTACAGCGCTGTCGTTGGTGCTGGCTTTTCTGGGATTTACATTGATGCAGTGTTTTTTTACCCTTTCCGGCATCAGTACAGAGCATACTTATTTTGAAAAATATCAGGATGTCTGGGACGTTATGGCTTCGGTAAAGGATACGGATATTTCGAATTTCAAATTGATGAACGAAATCCGGAATCTGCCGGGGATACGCAGCAGTACGGTGTATCAAAGGACAGAGGCTGTATGTGTGCTGCCAGAGCAGGAGATTAGTATAGAGTTTTTGGAAGAAGAAGGTCTTGCGGCAGCTGCGGGGGCCGCCATGGAGAAAAGGAAAGACGCGTATTGGATCAAAGCGCCGCTTGTTATTTTAGATGATAAGAGCTTTCTGGAATACTGCAGACAGACGGGAACCAGAGAAAGTCTGGATGGGGCAATTGTTTTGAACCGGATTTGGGACAGTGTGCACAGTAATTTTCGAAATCGGGATTATATACCGTATAGAAAAGAAACGCAGCAGGTATCGATGCTGCGGAATATCAATAAAGAAAAACAAAAGGCAGAGATTCCCATATTGGCATATACGGAAAAAGAGCCTGTTCTGAGGGAAGAATATGAAGATTACACTTTGGTGCATATCCTTCCTCTGTCCCTTTGGGAAAAAGCAGGACAAACGCTTGGCGGATTAAAAAAAGATATGCAGATTCAGTTGTCGGCCAAAGAAGGAGCAGATCTTGTGGCATTAAATCGTCTGGAGGAACAGCTGCAGACACAGATTGGAAAAGAATATGAAATTGAGACGGAAAACCGTATTTTTGAAAAACAGAATAATGAAGAGGTGATCAAAGGCTACAAACGGATATTGGGGATATTCTGTATCTTGTTTGCTGTCATCGGAATTGCCAATGTGTTTTCCAATACACTTGGTTTTCTGCGGCAGCGGAAACGGGAATTTGCAAGATATATGTCCATCGGCCTGACGCCCTCAGGTATGAAGAAAATATTTTGTATAGAAGCTTTTGTGATCGTAGGACGGCCGTTTGTTACCGCACTGCTTGTTACGGCTCTGGCTGTGGGAGTGATGATAAGAGCCAGTTATCTGGACCCGGCAGAATTTATCAGCAGGGCGCCCGTTTTGCCTATAGGGATGTTTGCTGCGGCTGTGTTTGTTTTTGTGGCGTTTGCATATTATCTGGGTGCCAGGCAGGTATTGAAATGTAATCTGGCGGAGGAGCTGCGGGGGCAGTAGAAGCTATTTTCTAATCTTTTTAAAAATTCGAAAATTTTAAATTTTTAAATGTTTTGAAAAATTCGAAATAAATTGACAAATACAGTAAAATATGCTATGTTAAAAAAGTGGCAATCCACAATATGAATTAACTATTTAGGAGGAATTTATGATGCAGCAAGGTACTGTAAAATGGTTTAATGCGAAGAAAGGTTATGGATTTCTTTCAGACACAGAAGGAAACGAGATTTTTGTTCACTATTCCGCACTGCAGATGGAAGGATTCAAGGAGCTCAAGGATGGAGAGGCAGTTGAATTTGAAGTTGTAGAAGGAGAAAAGGGACCACAGGCAGCAAATGTTGTTCGTTTGTCCTAGATACGAAAACAAAGTCCCGTTACATAAAGAAACGGAATAAAGGAAAGAATAACCAAAAGAGGGTGTGTGTACACCCTCTTTTATATAATCGGAATATTTTATAGATGGAGGAATGGAATGTGAAACCGGAAATTTTAAACGTGTATGAGGTAATACAAAAGAAGCAGCTTACGGATATCCATGCAGAAGGATACCTGCTGCGTCATAAAAAGAGCGGTGCGAGGATTGCCATTGTATCAAATGATGATGAGAACAAGGTGTTTTATATCGGGTTCCGCACGCCGCCTGCAGACAGTACAGGCGTGGCACATATTGTAGAGCATACTGTGCTTTGCGGCTCGGACCGGTTTCCGGCAAAAGATCCTTTTGTGGAGCTGGTCAAAGGTTCTTTGAATACATTTTTGAATGCCATGACTTACCCGGACAAAACCGTGTATCCGGTGGCAAGCTGCAACGACAAGGATTTCCAGAATCTGATGAATGTCTATATGGATGCGGCGCTTCATCCCAATATTTATAAAAAAGAAGAAATATTCAAGCAGGAAGGCTGGCATTATGAGCTTAAGGAAGCGGATGGACCGATTACCTTAAACGGTGTTGTATACAACGAGATGAAGGGTGCGTTTTCTTCTCCGGAAGGTGTTCTGGAAAGGGAAATTTTAAATTCGCTGTTTCCGGACACTGCCTATGGCAATGAATCCGGCGGGGACCCGAACTGCATTCCGGATCTGACCTATGAGGATTTCCTGAATTTTCACAGAAGGTATTATCATCCCTGCAATTCCTATATTTATCTCTATGGGGATATGGATATTGAAGAAAAGCTGATGTGGCTGGACGCGGAATATCTTTCCCATTATGATGTCATTGATCTGGATTCCCATATAAAGATGCAAAAGCCCTTTGAACAAATCCGAAAAATCTATAAAAAATATCCGATTGCCAGCAATGAACCAATGGAAGATAATACGTATCTTTCCTATAATATGGTAATTGACACTGCATTGGACAAAAAGCTGTATCAGGCTTTTGAAATACTGGATTATGCATTGTTAAGCGCTCCGGGAGCGCCGTTAAAAAAAGCGCTGATTGATGCATTCCTGTCATAAAAAGCAATTCAACCACGCATATATCCCGAAGCAGCGGTGGATTGTCAAAATGGAAAAGTCGGTTGCTGCTTCGGGATATATGCCAATCGAAAGGACGAGGAGAAATTTGCCGCAGTCATCCGCCAGGTGTTAAAGGAACAGGCAGAGGGCGGTCTGAATAAAAAAGCGCTTCTGGCAGGCATCAACAGCTCCGAATTCAGATACAGAGAGTCCGATTTCGGTTCCTATCCTAAGGGATTGATGTATGGACTGCAGATGTTAGACAGCTGGCTGTATGATGATACAAAGCCCTTTATGCATCTGGAATCCTTAGAGACCTATCGTTTCCTGAGAGAGCAGGCGGAAGGAAATTATTTTGAAACGCTGAT
>CANODN010000043.1 GCA_947564765.1 uncultured Roseburia sp.
CCTGCAGACGGATCAAAAATCTTGCCGGCCATGTCTTATCGATCCCCTTAAACAATCCCGCTTGGTCATGGCTGATTTCAGACTGTTTTCCATGATAAAGCTCTTTGGCATAGGATACGGTGCCCCCAAAGGCCTCCCCGATACACTGATGCCCCAGACAAATTCCCAGAATCGGAACTTTATCATAAAACTGTTTTACCGCCTCCATGCAGATTCCTGCCTCCTTCGGGCTTTTTGGCCCCGGAGATAAAATCATCCGCTCCGGCTGCATAGTTTTGATTTCCTCTATTGTAATCTTATCATTCCGAACGACTTTGATATCCCTTTGAAACACGCCGATATACTGGTACAGGTTATAAGTAAATGAATCATAATTATCAATTAAGAGAATCATATGTTTTCCTCCTCCACTAAGGTTTTGGCCAGAGCCATAACTTTATTGCAGCATTCCTGATATTCCGATTCCGGCACGGAATCTGCCACAATTCCGGCTCCTGCCTGTAAATATACCCGGTTTCCTTTTTTGATCATGGTACGGATCGTAATGCAAAAATCCATATCGCCGCCAAAATCAATGTATCCGGTGGCTCCGCCGTAAAGTCCTCTCCGGTCCTCTTCCAGCTCATCAATAATCTCCATGGCTCTGATTTTCGGCGCTCCGCTTAAGGTTCCTGCCGGAAGAAAAGAGGCTGCCAGATCCAGGGGATGAGATTCTTTGTTTTTTCTTCCTTCTACGGTAGATACGATATGCATCACATGGGAAAATTTTCGCACCTCCATAAATTCCGTCACCTTGACGGTTCCGAACTTTGCAATTCTGCCCATATCGTTTCTTGCCAAATCCACCAGCATCACATGTTCCGCCCGTTCTTTTTCATCCGCCAAAAGCTCTTCCTTTAAAGCTACATCTTCGGCATCGTCTCTTCCCCGTTTTCTGGTTCCTGCAATGGGACAGGTGTACACTCTGTCATCTTGTTTTTTCACAATCATTTCCGGAGAACTGCCGATAACTTCAAAATCACCGTAGTTAAAATAATACAGATAAGGGGAAGGATTCAATTCCCTCAGTTCCTTATAAAGTTCAAATCCCTCCTGTCCGGTTTCAATAGTCCACCTCTGGGACAATACGGTCTGGAAAATATGGCCTTCTTTGATATAATCTTTGATTTTTAAAACTTTATTGCTGTATTCTTCCAGGGTGTCTGATTTTTTGATAATTTTTCCGTCCTGGCAGAATCGGTTCGGCGTCTCGCTTCTCTTTTTTCTGGCTTTTGTAATCATCTCATTGGCTTTTTCCATAGCTCTTTGGGCTCCTGCCTTATCGTCTGTTTCCAATACGATTCCGGTTAGAGTTTCGGCGATGTGATCCACCACAATAAATTCCTTCATCAGCATCATCTGAATCGTTTCGATTCCGATTTCATCCGGATTTTCATCCGGCAGCGTTTCCGTATATCTGACAAAATCATATCCCAGATTTCCTACCAGTCCTCCGGAAAAACCGATGTCTCCTTCTTCTCTTCGAATTTCAAATTCACTGTAGTATTCTTTTAACAGCTCTAAGGGGTTTCCTTCTCTTCTGGTAAGATTGCCGTCAGCAGAAAGGATCTCTAAAGACTGCCCTTTTGACCGGATCATCTCCGCCGGATTTACACCAAAGAGGGTAAATCTGTCATAATTTTTGTCATAGCTCTCCAGTAAAAAGCCTTTTTCTTTTCCCACCAGATTTTCATACATTCCGGTTGCCGTCTCGTTGACGATACTGACTGTTTTTTTGTAAACACGGTATATTCTTTTCATAGGAATCCTCCTTGCTTATCATATAAAAAACCCCGGACATTCCGGTTTATTTCCAGAATGTCCGGGACGATCTTCTCGTGGTGCCACCCGGTATTCACTATGGATAAAAACGATCAAAAAGCGAGTATTTCCCGGATTCGGAAAATACTCGCCACCTATCGCATAGTCTCATTATTGATACAGAATCTCTTCGATATCTCACCTCTGTAACGTGAGGAACACGGCATCCGCTACTGTAATTCGCTTTGCATCTCACAAACCCATTCCCATAAAACTTTCCTGTCATCTTCCACCCGCCGATGACTCTCTGTGAGGAACCTTCCTATGGTACTCTCTTTGCTCATTGATTTTTGTTATTCAATTCTCAAACTATAGACAGTTTAGCACGGTGATGTAGTGCTGTCAAGAGTAAAATTTGATTTTCTGTTTTTTATTTGATCTTCACAGCCTTCTTTGCCGCTTTCATCGGACTGTACTGTTTTTTCACAACAGCCACTACTTTATAGGAATACGTCTTGCCTTTTTTCAGCTTTTTGCTGTCTTTATAAGTTACCTTTTTCTTCACCTGTCCTACCTTTTTGAAGGAACCTTTACCCTCTGCCCGGTAAATCAGATAAGAGGTTGCGCCTTTTACCTTCTTCCATTTCAGGTTGACTGCTTTCTTGCCCTTCACCTGAGACGCCGTCAATTTTTTGGTAGCTTTCGGAAGGGTAATGCTCTTTGCTGCGCCTGCCGCACTATCCGTATATCCTGCTTTGTTTCCGGCAAGGGCTACAACGTAGTAGGACATACTCTGACCGCCCAGCGGATCTTCGTCATAAGCTGTTGTTCCGGTAACGACTCCGCCTACCTTAACCGCTGAAGAGCCTGTTTTGCGATATAACTGATAACCAGACGCGTTCGCAACTGCATTCCATGTGACGCTTACATTTGTCTTCTGGCTTTTTACTGCGGTGACTGCCGGAGCTGCCAGCTGTACCGGATCCTGCTTCGTTGATTTCTTTTCAAGAGAACCCATTGCTTTTGTTAAATCGGAAATCAACGTATCATACTCTGATGCCGAAGCATCTACTGCACTTTCTGCTTTGGTATATGCTGCTATAAATGCGTTCCAGCTTTTCTCCTCATATTCATCTTTCTGTTCAAACAATGCTTCTGCTTTGGTCATTGCTTCTGTCATTTTATCTATCTGATTCTGTGCAGGAACATCCGCCAAACCGGCTTTTGCTGCTTCTAATGCTGACTTTAACGCTTCCAAAGTTGTTTCGTCTGCATTTACGACTGCCTGATATGCCTCCGTAAAGGTCTTCCAGCTTGACGCAGTATACTGGCTGCTCTTATCCGCAAGCAAAGCCTCATATTCATAGAGCGTTTCCGTAATGCCATTATTCCAGTTTGCAACTGCTTTCTCTAATTCACTCTTTGCTGCATCTACATCTTCCTGTCCTGCCATAACATCTGCACAAACCGCTTTTGCCAATACAAGACTTTCATAGAGAGATTTTTTCGCTCCTTCAGTTTCCCAGCCGATGTCTGCAAATTCTTCTGACACTTCCTGACACTTTGCCTCCAGTGCTGTTTTATCCACACTGCCGTATACTTTCATCTCATAAACTGCATATTCATTTGCTCCGGATTTCCGCTGTACGCCCTGCATTTTCACGTAACGTGCTGCTGTCGCATCAAAAGTATCCTCTGTCAATGAATTGGTATTTCCGGTTACCGATTTTACTTCTGTCCAATTTTCTCCGTCTGCCGATACCATAATCTTATAAGAAGCTGCATATCTGTCTGCATCCCAGTCAATCACTACTTTTGAAATCTGCCTTTCCTGTCCCAGATCAATCATCAGAAAATCGTCATTATTATTAGAAGAATGCCACTTGGATTCATAGGATACGGAAACTCCTTCCGCATCGGTTACATGTCCGTCACCATCTGTCGCTTTCCATGCAGGGAACAAACGCAGCATATCCGTATCAAATCCAGGATTTTTATTATCCGCATATGCAAAACGGTTTCTCGCCAAATCCACCTGACTACCTGAGATATTCTCCTGTCCCACTGCAAGTTCTTCCACAGAAAGCGCTTTATTGTACGCTTTGATATTTCCCATATATCCGGAGAAATTTTCTCCGATCACGTTCAATGGGAATACAAATGTAGAACGGAAATTATTGTCTGCATCTGTCGTAACTGTTGTATCAGTTCCTACTGCTCCACCATTGTTTGGATCGCTTTTCACTGCATAAAGAATTTTCTTAAATTCACCGTCTACATATAGCTTCGTTGCCTGATAGGTTCCTACGATAGTAATACGCTGTTTTCTTGCATTTGCAATCCGATAGCCGAAGGTCTGCGTAAAATAATCACGGTTCAATCCCAAATCTCCATTTAATCCGGTGGCCTGAAGCCTTCCATCGTAACCACTGAATAATGCAGATTCTTTATCATTGCTCTCGTCTCCGTCCAGATATACGTCAAAGCTCATGGTATAAGGATAACCAAGGGTGACAAGCGGCGTCTCAATCTTCGTACTGCCGTCAAATTTCAGCATCGCCGTACCGTCTTTTGTCACAACTTCGCCGCCTGTAATCGTTCCGTGATAACCGTTTCCGCTGGTGTCATAAATTGTCTTTCCGTCTTTTGATACATTTTCAAAATTATAATCGATTACAACATTTGTCTTACTTTTGGGTTTATTTGCAATCTGTGTTCCGGGTCCTTCTTTTAATCGGTCAAATTTCTGCTCGTAGGAAAGGAATGTATCGCTTTCCTTTGCGCCGCCCCAGTCTTTCTCGCTGATCATAGCAGCCAGACGCAGATAACGCTCATGCAAATCCGCTTCTGTAATACCTTCCCTGTTTTCATCGCCCCAGAGCGCTCCCATTGCTCCTTTTAACAAAGGTTCACCTTTTTGCGCACTGACACTTCCCGTAAATTTGGTCGGATTCCAGTTATAATAAATGTATGTCTCATTCAGCATATCTTTATGCCAGCGTCCCGGAGTCGTATATAAGAACGGCTGCGGAATATTAATCAGAGAAAATCCCTCATTCAGACGCGCAATCGGATCATCCTCACCGCCTGTGTTCCACAGCGCAATCGTAAGATCCTTGCTTACCGTATTGCTGCATGGAAATTGATTGAATGCTCCCCAGATAATCACGTCTTTGCCGTATCCGTTTTCATTCTTGCTATGCTCCGCTTTATTCTCCGATTCTCCCAGCAGATCATGCATGTAATTGATATATTTGCCAAACGCTGCTCTTGTTGCATCTGTCTTCTGCCAGTACTCATCTACGCCGGCACTGATCGTATCTGTTGTAAATATCGGCTCTATACCATCAATACCGCCAAGATATTCATCAAACAACGCCGTCATGAAAATCTTTGCGTTTCTGGCATTTTCCGCTATTGTGGCATTGGAGCTTATCTCATCTATAGACAACAGCTCGAAGTTTGCCGGGTTATGGATATAAAAATTCTTTTTCACAGTACCATCCGCATTCAAATACGTATCTCTGTCAAGATATCCATACGTCACCAGCGCTGTTATTACCTCTTCCTGATTATAATACACATATTTGTTGTAGGCTGCGGAATGTCCCGGCGTATCCAATTCTGCAACCAACTTTACGCCGCGGCTTCCCAAAGTCTCTTCCAAAGCACGGTATTCTTCCTTGGTATAATAAAGCTCTCCGCCTTCTTCCCCCATTCCAGTATGGGTACTGTAATAATAATCGTAACGTCCTTCATTATCTCCCTCTTTTAAAAACTTGGAATTCTGCTTTGCCAGAGACGGGAATAGTTCTGATTCCAGACGGTGGGACGCCTCCACTTCTTTCCAAACTTCCGGATTCGGAGAATAGTTCGGCACCGACCATTGGTTATCATTGATGTGCATCTGCAGGGTGTTTAACTTATACCATTTAAAAATTTTAGAATAATCCTGTAGAAACTGCATTCTTGTCGGAATGCGGGCAATATCAAACATAATTCCGCGCGTAGCATACAGCGGATAATCGCGGATTACTCCTTTTGGTACAAGCGCATGCTTTGCATCCTGATAAAGAATCTGTTCTACTGTAACCGTTCCATAGAGTACGCCTGTTTTCGTTGTAGAATAAATCTCAATTCCGTTCTCACCGTTCACCAGGAAATATCCCTCTTCTCCCGTTCCATAGGTATCTTCTGTCAGAGATTCCAGATAGATATTGCCTGCGCTGCTCTTTGTCCCCTCCTGGATACGCAAAGTAAAACCGCAGATTTCCTTTATATCTTCCTGCATCTCTCTAGCCGTCTCCATAAGTCCCACATTGGCCCGGTCGTTTACAATAATCTTCGTATAATCCGTAAGAGCAAATGCTCCTTCATATCCGTACCACTCCTGAATTGCCGGCAAAACGTCCGGTATTGGGTTGGGATTTTTCACATCCATAAACAACTCCGGATAATTCTGTGTATTATCCTTCACTGTAACTGTGACATTCTTTTTCGCTGTATCGGACTCGTCTGTTTTGTTCGTCGCTTTTAAAATCACGTTAAAGCTTCTGTCACCAATACGATATGGTGAAACCGCTCCGTTTGCCTCTTCGCTCTCATCCACCAGCCTGTCAATTTCACTTCCGTGCACTTTTATATCGTAAGCATCAGAAACTGCCGCAACCGGAATCTCTGTGTCCCCCGGTTCTATGGTAATGCTGCCCGGAACTCTCCCAAGAGCTTCTGCCGCAGAGCTGATATCGTCAATAACGCCTGTCTGGGTACCCATAATTTCAATTTCACGTATGGATACGGCATGGCCTCCTGCCATGGAATTTAACTCTGTAAAATAAAACCGCACATAACGTTTCAATGATGTCGAAGTCAAATCCGAAGCCGAAAAATCATCCGTTACACTGTTATTATCCGCAGCCGCCCGGTCAATGGTCTTAATAGTCTCCCATGTGCCATCCGAACTGTCGCTCGTCTCTATTCTGTATTTGGTGCCCCACACCTTTAAATGAAATGCCACCTTTATAGAGGTAACCTCAGTTGCATCGGCTTTCAGGTCAATCGTAATCCACTGATCTCCCCTTGGCGTCAGCTCCTTCATATAGCCGCTGGACCACCTGCTGCTTTCACTATTGATACCGTCTACCGCTTTGTCGCCGGTACATCCTGTCGTATTCGGCTCTGTACCGGATGTCTCAACCGGCTTATTCAGTGCAACATTCGTCTCTGCGGCATATACATCTGCAGATCCAATTCCGACTGCACCGGACAAACTCCCGCACAGCATCGCCACTGTCAAAATTCCTGACAGAAGACATTTTCTTATTCTCATTTTGTAATCCTCCCTATCATATGATACCTTCTTCTTGTTCTGTCTCTATTTTATCCTGTATCTGCTCTTTTGTCCAGAAAATAATCTGAATGCGGTATGCTATGACAGCTATGAAACCGGGAGCTGAATTTTACATGCATAGCAATTCCTGCTTCATGAAATAATATTCTCATCAGAAGCATCCGCAAAATACGTCGGAGGAATGGATATGCATATTATAAATGGAAAAATTTACACCTTCTGCCAAAACAAAAATCTCGTACCGACAGAAGAAAACGGTATCCTTGAAAACGGATTTGTTACGATAGAAAACGGCAAAATAAAGGATACCGGACCGATGGAAAATCTGAAACGGGAACAGGATGACATTTTAGACGTCAAAGGTGCCTGGGTACTTCCGGGGCTGATTGACGCACACTGCCATGTTGGAATTTCCGAGGAAAAATGGGGAAGCATCGGAGATGACTGCAACGAAACGGCCTCTCCGCTGACGCCGTATCTTCGCGGACTTGACGCCGTAAATCCCATGGATAACGCATTTCACGACGCAATTATGGCAGGCGTCACTTCTGTAATGACAGGACCGGGCAGCGCAAATATAGCAGGCGGACAATCCGTATTTATGAAGGTGCAAGGCAGAGATATTGACCATATGGTAATCAAGGCTCCTGCCGCAATGAAAATCGCATTCGGTGAAAATCCGAAAGTAAATTACGGAGACAAAGGCATGATGCCCTGCAGCCGCATGGCCATAGCAGGAATGCTCCGGGAGGAATTGTTTTCGGCCAGGGAATATTTTTTACAGAAAAAGCGCGGTCAACTTACATCCACCGATTTCCGAAAGGAATGCTGGATTCCTGTACTGGAAGGAAAAATCCCTTTAAAAGCGCATGTACACCGTGCAGATGATATTCTAACGGCAATCCGCATTGCAAAAGAGTTTCATCTGTCTATGACATTGGATCATTGTACAGAGGGACATCTGATCGCAGAGGAAATCAAAGATTCCGGCTATCCTGTGATTACAGGACCGGGAATGACCGCCCGCAGCAAAATAGAAGTGAAAAATATGAGTTTTAAAACGGCAGGCGTTCTGCATAAAGCCGGCGTAAAAATCGCAGTGATGTCAGACCATCCGGTGACCTTAATCCGCTATCTTCCCGTTTATGCAGGACTATGCGTCCGTCAGGGCCTTCCAATGCCGGAAGGCCTAAAGGCAATTACCATAAATGCAGCAGAAATCTGCGGCGTATCGGACCGGCTCGGTTCCATAGAGCCGGGAAAAGATGCAGATCTTGCCATTTACAGCGGAAATCCCATGGAAATCTTTACCAAAACATTGTATACCATCATTGACGGTAAGATTGTATACCGCTTATCAGACGGGGATTAGCATTTATTCCGACATCTTCACACACAGCTCTGCCAGTTTTTCATAAGATGCCTCTTTGGTTTCCAAAACCCTCTGAAGCCCATACGAACGCAGCCGTTCTGTTGTTTTTGGACCGATGCTGTAAACTGTGGTCTCCGCAAATCCATCTGTTCCGCAGACATCCAAAAGACGTCCGACAGAAGAAGCACAGGTAAATAAAATCCCGTTATATGCCGCAAATGGCTTTATCTTCTCCGCGTCCGGTTTTACGGCGGCATTTTCATAGACATCAATTTCTTCAAGCGCACAGATCTCTTTCAATTCTTCACACAGACCATTCTTCACATCTGCCGCTTTCAGATACCAGACTTTACAGGGGTGCTTTTGTTCTGCATGCCCACTCTTCCAGTCTTTCAAACGCTCACACAGGGCTTTTGAAAGGGTTTCACTATCAAATTTATCAGGAATCAAATCTGCATTTATTCCGTAATTTTTTAATGTCTCTGCCGTCTTACCTCCCACGGCGGCAATCTTACAATCAGACAAACAACGCACATCCAGACCGCTTTCTTTTAAATTTCCAAAAAAAGCATCTACGCCATGCCTGCTGGTAAAAACAAGCCAGTTTACATCAAAAAACTGCTCTGCCCTAAACTTCCATGTTTTCTCTTTCACCACACCCACCTGTATTTCATCCACGTCTGCTCCCTGCTGACGCAAAAGTACGGAAAGCCTTGTAGAATCTTCTCCGATTTTCGGAATCAGATACCGTTTTCCAAACAGCGGACGCTCCTCAAAAAAATTCAGGTCATTCCTAAGTCCTACTACATCTCCTACAACAATCACTGCAGGAGATGCCAGTCCCGCTTCTTTTACCGCCTCTGCAATATGCGTAAGATCCGAAACACAGCATTTCTGTCTCGGCGTCGTTGCATGGGAAATCACTGCCGCCTTTGTCTCTTTTGCCATTCCTGCCTGAAGGAGATTTTCGGCAATTTCCCCCACCTTGCTCAATCCCATGAGAAACACGCAGGTTTCCCTGCTATTTGCCATTGCCGCAAAATCAATCTCTGCAAGTTCATCGTTTTTATTATGGGCAGTCACCACATGAAATCCCGCAGAAAGTCCCCGGTGGGTAACGGGAATGCCCGCATATGCCGGTCCTGCCGTAGCGGAGCTGATTCCCGGAATCACCTCAAAAGGCACGCCATGTTCCCGAAGATACAGACCTTCTTCGCCACCCCGTCCGAACACATAGACATCGCCGCCCTTCAGACGAACCACATTTTTATATTCCATGCTTTTTTGCACCAGCAGACGGTTGATTTCCTCCTGGCGCATCGTATGATTATGGCTGGCTTTTCCGGCATAAATCAATTCACAGCTCCTTTTCGCCACATGCAAAAGCTCCGGCGCCGCCAGTCTGTCATAGACAATACAGTCCGCTTTCTTTAATGCCTCAAGTCCTTTTACCGTGATCAGCCCTGGATCGCCCGGTCCTGCGCCCACCAGATAAACCATGCCCGCTGTTTTTCTGCGGACAGCGGCTGCCGCCTCCTTTGCAAGCTTTCCCGGATTGTTTCCGGATACGCTTACATATGCCTGACGTTTTCCCGTCTCATCTCCAAACATAGCCCGAAACAAAAAACCGCCGTCTGCAGACTTTTGCAAAACGGCTCCCACCGGAGCATGACAGCCGCCGCCGATCTCCTGCAGAAATCCCCGTTCCGCTTTTGCCGCAAGCACAGTATCCGTATCGCTTAGCGCATTTAACATTTCAAGGAGTCTTTCCTCTTTCTCTGAAATCTCCAATGCCAGAATCCCCTGGGCCGGAGCGGGAATCATCTGATCCGGCTCCAGATATTGTGTAATCCGATCCTGCATGTTAAGCCTGTGAAGACCTGCAGCCGCAAGCACGATACCGTCTAACCCTTCTTCTTCCATTTTCTTAAGCCTTGTTTCCACATTACCCCGAATACCCACGATGCGTATATCCGGCCTTAATTTTTTCAGCTGAAATTCTCTGCGCAGGCTGCCGGTTCCGATCACCGCTCCCTGGGGAAGCTCTGCTAAAGATTTCTTTTCGCGCAAAATCAACACATCCCTGGAATCCTCCCGTTTCCATGCTTTTGCAAACAGCAGCCCACCGACAGGCTCTGTGGGCATATCTTTCATACTGTGTACGCCGATTTGAATTTCACCGGAAAGAAGTTTCTCTTCAATCTCTTTGACAAATACGCCTTTATCGCCGATTTCATGCAGGGGCACATCCAGAATCAAATCCCCCTTTGTCTTTATCACCCGTATTTCAAAGATATCCTCCCGGTAAGCCGCCGCAAGCCTTTTGCATACCCATTCTGCCTGTGCCAGCGCAAGCCTTGAACCGCGTGTGCCTATAATATATTTCATACCGTCTCTCCTGTCTTAAATTTGAAACAGCTGCTTTAAAAATTGCTGATATGCCTCCTGGTCTTCTTCACAATCCAAACGCTTAAGCTCCCTAATCGGTTCCCGTAAAAGTCTCTGAAGGGATGCATTTAACACCTTTTTCAACAATTTCTGCTCCCTTGGACTAAGCTCCATTTTCCGATTCAGATACTCATAACTGTCTGCTGAAATCCGATTACAGCGCTGCTGCAAAGATTCAATGGCAGCATCCATTCTGCTGTGCAAAAGCCAGTCCGACGTTTCTTTCAATCCTTCTTTGATCAGTTCCTCACTCTCTTTTACCAGACACTCCCGTTCCTTTTGGTTTTCGTCTGCAATCCTCTGCAGCGTATCCAGATTGATCAGAGTGATCAACGGATGATCGGCCAGAGCAATATCAATATCCCTGGGAGCCGCCAAATCCAGAAATACCATGTTGTGTAAAGGAGTAAAGGAATCCTTTTTTACAATCAAATGAGGCGCGGATGTAGCGCTTACTACAATATCATATTGGGAAATCACCTCACGCCAGGTTTCGTAAGGGATCACGTTTAAATCCGGAAATCATCAAAAAACAAAGCATTACCATAAAAAAATTAATCGAAGATTTAAA
>CANODN010000044.1 GCA_947564765.1 uncultured Roseburia sp.
ATATCGGAAAAGATTGTTCGAAGGGAATATTTCAGGCTTTGGGTCAAAATCATAGGCGTGATCCTGTCTGATCAGCGGATAAAATTCGTCTTTTCACTATATTCGTTTTGCGGAATCAAAATTCCCTGTTTCTTTCCTGCTTCTATACATTTTAATATCCATGCCATATTTCTTCCCAGATTCCGCATAACCTGCAGCCCTTCTTTATCCTGCATAACATCCTCCGGTTTGCTGCCGTGTACCATATTCCAATAAGTAGACGATACCACCGGCATTTCTGAAATCGTAAAATATTTATTGATCACATCAACAGATGCCGTCGTCCCTGCTCTCCTTGCAGAAGCAATTGCCGCCCCCGGTTTATGGGCAAATGCACTCTTACCCGCAAAAAACATTCTGTCTAATGCGCTTAACAGCCTGCCTGTGGGATGTGCATAATACACCGGCGTTCCAAATACAAATCCGTCTGCAGCTTCTGCTTTTCCTATAATTTCATTGATACAGTCATCGTCAAAAATACATCCCTTATGCTTTGTGTTGCATTGTCCACAGCCAATGCAGTCTCTGAGCGGTCCTGCGAAAAGCCATACAATTTCTGTTTCGATTCCTTCCTGCTGCAGCGTCTTTTCCACCTCGGTCAACGCCGTATAAGTACATCCCTTTTCTTTTGCACTTCCATTCACTAACAAGACTTTCATAATTATTCCTCCTGATTTATATTCTTAAATTTTCTCCGCGATTGGCACAATATCATTATATTTCCAAAAAACATGCAAATCAATATTAGATATTCTCTTTTTGGCAAAAAAATGCTACAATTTAAACAAAGATGCGCAATAATAATGAAATACCCTTCGGGTATCCCTTTTTGCGCGGAAAAGATGCGCAATAATAATGAAACACCCTTCGGGTATCCCTTTTTGCGCGGGAAAGATGCGCAATAACAATGAAAGCGAGGTTATTTTATATGAATACGATCTGTACACCCAATGCGCCCGGAGCCATCGGCCCTTATTCCCAGGGTTATGAGGCAAACGGTTTTGTCTTTACCTCCGGACAGATTGCAATTATCCCTGAAACCGGAGAAATCGCCGAAGGCATCGCTGCCCAGGCCGGTCAGTGCTGCAAAAATGTCGGTGCCATTTTAGAAGCTGCCGGCTGCAGCTACGATAACGTAATCAAAACCACTTGTTTTCTGGCCGATATGAATGATTTTGCAGTGTTTAATGAAATTTATGCCGGCTATTTTACATCCAAGCCGGCACGAAGCTGCGTTGCCGTCAAAGAACTCCCCAAGGGCGTTCTCTGTGAGGTAGAAGCCATTGCCGTTAAAGAATGACAAAAAGTTCCGGCATGCAGATCCTTCTGCAGCCGGAACTCTTTAAAATAAATCCCATTAAGTTGTCACGTTTACACTCAGTCCTTTTAAATCTTCTTCTAATAATTTCTGTTCCTGCATGATCTTTTTGATCTGATCGTTGACATCCTCCATAATCTCACTGCTGTCCACTGCCTGTTCGGTCAGCTCGGTTACGTTCTCACGAATATCTTCAATCAGCTCCTCTTTCTCCTTTTTATCTTCCTTCGCAGCCTCGATGCGTGCTTCTTCCTCTTCCTTCTTCTCTTCCCGTTTATCGGCAGCTTCTTTGACTTCCTCTGCCTTCTCATCCAGTTTTTCTCTGGCGTCATCAATAAGCATTCCTTCAATTTCTTTGGAAGCAGCCGCTAAAATAGATTCCTTCGCCTTTTCTGCGTCTACCATACCGTGCGTCTTTAACCGCTCTAACTGGATCGAACGGATCGCGCCGGCTTCCCCGCTGATAATCTGATTGTTTGTTTCTAACTGCGTTTTCCAGTAATCTGCCGCTTTATACAAATCCATGGAAATCTGCTGATATTCTGTCAGCTCTCCCATGTTATCCAGACGCTCCTGCTCTTCCTCTGTCAAAAGCTCCGTAGAACCATGCGCCTGTATGTCATATGCCTTCTGCAAAAGCT
Organism: uncultured Roseburia sp.; assembly: GCA_947564765.1. Lineage (GTDB taxonomy): Bacteria > Bacillota > Clostridia > Lachnospirales > Lachnospiraceae > Roseburia_B. The sequence goes on from CANODN010000044.1 coordinate 1,999, forward strand.
CCAAATCCTTCTGCTCCTGACTGTCATCCGCAACATTGTAGTATTCTTTGGTCTGTGCCATCTGCTGCTTGTAATCATTTAAAAAAGCATTTGCCTCTTCATTGTCTGCCTGAAGTCTTTTAATCTTCCCCTTGATATCCTCGATGTTGGTATCGACGGCTTTCTCTGCTTTGTTCGCCGTTGTCACCATACGCATCGCTTTTTTCTGATATAACTGTTTCTTCTGTGCAATCCGGTCCTGAACTGTCATTTCCTGTTTTTGAAAGGGTGTATTTCCCATGAAAAACGATTTGTTCTGTTGAATTTTCATATGCTTCCTCCCGTCCTTACTTCCTGTCTCAATCATCCGCCAGCAGGCTTCTGCCAATCTGGAAAACAAACTAGAATAATCTGTTTATGATATCGGCAATTTTTCCAAAAATCTAAAGACAATACCATTCCGTTTATGTTAAAATAGCAATCGTGGAGGTACCTGATTATGAAATTAACTAACAAAACAATAGACAAACGGCCTACTATGGCAGAATGGCCGATACGCATATGGAACATCAGCGAATTCCCGGATCTGTTCAAAAAGGAAGCGCTTTCCTGGATGCAGGGTCCATTTGACAAATACATTTTTATTTATGCCCCCAAACGGCGCACGTCCCGGCAATCCTTTCCCTATTTGTTCGGATACGGAAAGGATTCCATCCTTTTTTTACGTGAAACAGATGACCGGGTTGTTTCCGTTACCTTTGCGCGTCCGCAGATTACCCGAATAGATACCCGACGGGAGCTTTTAAATGCAGAACTGATCATCACCTATGAAGAAAACAAGGCATCGCATACGCTGCAGATGCCCTATGTTCCATCGGTTTATTATCTCTATGATCCGTTTCTGGACTGGATGCTTGGCCTTGAAAAAGGCTTTTCCCCCGCTTTGGCAGAACGGGCGCATCCTCGTCCCGACCGGCTTTATCACGAAAGCCTTGCCATGTTCAACTATTCCTTAAACGCTTACCGCTTAGGCACTTCATTTACAGAATATGCCTACTCCTCTAAGGTTCGCAGAAACCGCTGGATGCCTTGGAAAAAGGATCTGGAGGAATGGCTGGAAATCCCTCTGGAACACGGCACATTCCGGCTTCACTCCTTTAAGTATCTGACGGAATGTACCTATCTGATGCGTTGTGTTCCGATATAAGAATCTGGCTCACTGCGTTACTCCTCCCAGAACTTCTTCCACAATCCCCTTCCATGTTTCCAGGGAACGGCTTCCGGAATAGGTTTCTCCCACAATGTTACCTTCTTTGTCCACAAAAAACGTTTCCGGAACTGCCTGGATGCTCAGCAATCTACCGTTTAAACCGCTTTCATCCGGTATCAGAAACGGATATGTCACACCCAGCTGTTCTGCCAGAAGCTTTGCTTTTTCAACAGCCGTTTGATCCGTTCCGCCGTATCCGTCGGCCGCGTCCAGCACAATACCGACTACATTTACGCCCTGATCGCTCATATCATTTCTCAGCGTTTCCAGATCCGGAATTTCATTGATACACGGCGTACACCAGGTTGTAAAAACATTGACCATGGTCAAATCATAATCTGCAAATATCTCCTGGGTATAGGTCTCTCCTTCAATATCTTCCATAGAAAATACGAGTTTCCCGTCTGCATTTTCTTCTGCATCCTGCACCGGATCTGTTTCGGCTCCTGCATCAGATTCTGTCTGCACCTCTTCTGCCGCCTGCTCTTTTCTGTCTGCCTTCTCTCCGGAAGCACAGCCGCCTAAAATGCCAAGGCAGCACAGCCCCGTCAGAAACAGCACATATAAATTTTTCTTCTTTCTGCTCATAATCACAACTCCTTTTTTGATAAAATCATTTTACTAGACTATGCGTAAAAAAGCCAGTCTTTTTAGCACCTTAGACGGCTGTTTCTGTTGGTAATTCCGTACATATTGTGTTATGATAAAATAAGAATATTATAAAGAAACCTGACAGCAAGAATCTTTGTATCATATTCAAAAAAAGAGAAGGGAAGATTGGATTAGGAAATGACAAAGAGAAAAAGGATTTTACAAGTATGGAAAAAAAGTATCAGCCTGGCAGTATCTTCTGCGTTACTGGCGTCAATGCTTCCGGCATTTCCCGTCCCGGTATCGGCGGCGGGAGCAGAAAACATCCCGGAAACGAACAGCGAAACAGATGCAGAGCTGATCAAAGCAGGAAGTCTTCCGGCGACAGAAGACACGATGACAATTGCACAGCCGTTTTCGCCATGGACTGGAGGCAGCTACAGCTTCCGTATTCCATGTCTGATTTCTCTGGAAAAAGGGGCACATGCAGGAAATCTTGTAGCAGCGGCAGATGCAAGATATACCACGCCGGGAGACGGCGGCGGTTTGGATACGATTGCATCCGTATCTTCCGATATGGGAGAGACATGGAACTACAGTTTTCCGATATGGTTTCCGGACAGTGAAGGATACGCCAGCAAAAACGCCACAACCGTGATTGATCCCGTACTGGTGGAAGGGCCGGACGGCACGATCTATTGTTCTGCGGATGTAAATCCGACAGGTATCACGACGCATTACGGCGGCATTCCGGAAGGAACAGGGTATGTGGACATAAACGGAACGAAACGTATTGCACTGACAGATACCTATGCCAATGCAGGAACCAATCCGGCGGCAGATGCGGCAATGGAAAAATACGCTTATTATGTCGGAGATTTTGAGAATGGATACGCCATTGTGCGGAAGCGTTCGGATGATACGGCAACAGACTGGCGCGTGGACGAATGGTATAACATTGAAAAGAAAGAAAACGGTGTGTATCAGCCTCTGGTACAGAAACAGGTAAATACGGACAAGGATATTCAGCAAAATGTTTTTTATGCGGCTTCAGAGCTCCATGTATATAATATCGGATATATCTGGATGGTAGAATCCAAAGACGGCGGAAAGAGCTGGGAGAATCCGCAGATTTTAAATGACCAGATAAAATCCGAAACAGGAGAAAATGCAATTTTAGTATCTCCGGGCAAGGGACTTACCAGTTCAAAGGGTGTGATTACCATTCCGTTTTACAGTCAGTTTGGGATTGAAAAAGCAAGTTTTATTTATTCCAAAGATAAAGGAAGAACATGGAAGCGTACAAACAATGTTACACATTTACCGGCTGCGGCAAAATCCTCTGAAAGCGAAATGGTAGAACTTTCCGACGGAACGCTGCGTATGTTTTCAAGAACGGGAAAAGACAAAATCAATAAGATCTGCTATACAGACGCCATCCAGGAGGATAACGGAGAATATTCCATGGGTGAAATGGCAGCGACAGACGCAGAGTGCTGGTCCGACTGTAATGTTACGGCAATTCGTTATTCAAAAAAGTCAAACGGAAAAGACCTGGTGCTTGTCGCATGTCCCAGCGGTCCGAACGGACGGCGCAATGGACAGATTTATTCTTTCCTGGTAAATGAAGACAAGACAATGACGCTGCTTCATAGATTTGATATTAAAGATCCGAATTACGGAGACGATTTTGCGTATTCCTGTATGGCGGAGCTTTCGGACGGTACCATCGGAATTCTCTGGGAGCCTACGACAAGCGGTTACATCGGAAATGATCCATATGCGCTTCTTTATCATAATTACCATATCAAAGAATTAGTTCCGGATACGGATATTGAAGGCGTGACAGACGAGCCTCCCGTATCGGACGGTGCAGAAAAGATTATATTGGAGCAGGGTGCAGACTATACGCTCAATGCAGAAACTGTTACGATAGAAGATGGCAGTGCGGATGCGGTTTCCATTGCTCCTGTGAATAACTACTTCCTTTGTGACAGCAAAACGGCTGCAGCCGTAAATCCGTCTGCAGCAATTGAAAATGCATGGATGACATTTACAGAGGGAAGCGGAGAAAATACCTGGCGCATTAAAAATGAATTTACCAATCATTATCTGACAAATTCGAATAATTTCCAGATTTATTATATGAATCCGATTCCTGAAGATATGCTGCTTGAGAAAGTCGGACAGGGGGAAGAAACCGTATTTCGGATAAAAAACAAGGCATCCGGAAGTTATATCTGCTACAGTAAAACAGCCACAGCATTTGACCGCATGCAAAATTATAATGCTTCCTGGACAGAGGGAACCTATGATTTTATTCTTCTGAAGAAGAGTGAAACCGTTTCTGATGATGATTTGATCCCGGGATATGAAAGAGTCACAGAACTTAGTTCGGGAGAGCGTTATCTGATCGCATGCAGCTGCGATGAAGATTTGATCGTATTTTATCCCTATGCAGAGGATTGTGCCTCCTGGGCAGGTGCAGGTTCCATCTGGAGTTCTTCCCGCAGACAAAGGGTAAAATTCTTTAAAAAAGAGATTGCTTTGGTAAAGCAGACTGTCATTACAGGACTTTCTGCAGGAGAAACCGTGAAAGTGCGTGCCGACGGGACGATCTACAATATCCAGATAAAGGACCCGGTATCAAGAGAAGCTGTAGAACGGATCTTCTCCTCTGCAAAACAGGAGGCGGATACTTATCTGAAAGCAGCGCAGGGGGATTATTCCAATGAGACATGGAGTGCTTTGCAAAACGCCTGCAAAGCTATACGAGACGCATCAGAAGACAGTTCTGTTCCCGAGATGAAGTCCTTCGTTGAAAATTTGAATGCGGCAAAAAATGGTCTGCAGCTCCTTGACAGAGCGGCGGAAGAATCAAACGCCAAAAAGAGCATGGAAAAAGCAAAGGACGACTATCAGGCAGGCAAGACAAAATATACGCAAGTGTCTTATGAAGCTTTTAAAAAGGCATATGACGCATTAAACCGCGCGCTTTCGGAAACGGAAAATAAGATCGGTGCGGAAGAACTAAAGAAATTGTATCAGGATCTTGAAAAGGCACAGAGTGCACTGAAAGCAAAATTACCGGAACACGAAGAAGGAAAGGTATATCCGGCGGGTGATTATTCTTATAAAATTATCAGCCTTTCCGGACATACGGCAACGGTTGCAGGCTTGAACAACAAAGCTTTAAAGGCAATAAATATAAAAAGCACCGTAGTGATCGGCGATGAAACGTATACCGTAACTTCTATAGAAAATGATGCATTTAAAGGCTGCACAAATATAACAGGCATTACGATTGCAGCCAATATTGAGGCGATTGGAAGCAATGCATTTTCAGGATGCAAAAAACTGAAAAAAGTTACCGTCAACAGTACAAAATTAAAGATCATTGGCAAAAAAGCCTTTTACAACTGCAAGAAGCTGAAAAATATTACACTAAAGACAAAACAGCTTACAAAAATTGAAAAGAATGCATTTCGAAAAATTCACGCAAAAGCGGCGGTGAAAGTTCCGAAGAACAAATATAAAGCATATACGAAGCGTTTTAAAAATGTGAAATTTAAGAAATAGCAATAAGAGAGAACCGGTATGACAACAACATACCGGTTCTTCTTTGACGTATAATTAGGATTACCTATTTAACTTTAACTAATTTTGCACTGCTATACTTAGTTCGGATTTCTTCTCCATTTACTATTTTATAGCCGCATACGCGCACATAATATTTTTTCCCTTTCAGGAGTTTGCGGACAGTCGTTTTGAGCCCTTTCTTCGCAATCACATTAGCTGTTTTAAAATTCTTCTTTCGGGAATATTCGATGATATAGCCCTGTGCATCCTCGATTTTATCCCACGTAACACGAATTGTTTTCTTACGGGTACTTTTTACACTGCGAAGAGATGCTGTCTTGTTTTGGAATCTTTCGTTTGCGTCAGGCGTTTTAATCTGCTGTTCCAGGGATTCTACCTTTTTACGGATTGCTTCTAAATCTTTTCTGGCGTCTCCTGCCTCTTCGAGCGCTGCTTCCAGCTCTTTTCTGGCGTCTTCTGCCTTTTTCGCTTCTTCCGCTGCCTTTTTCTTCCATGCCAGAGCTTCCTGCTCTGCCTGTTCAATGGCATCTCTTATCTCTTCCCCAATTTGATTCTCCGAATCTCCCAGGGTTATTGCCTGTAACAGAACGCTGCATCCGCCATACTGCGTATCCAGATTTTTCGTACAATACAGCTTGCCGGTAATGGTATTTAACGGATCGGGAACGGTATATTCCACCTCAAAGCACTGGCTTATGGAACCGCCTGATGTATCCTTGCCAAAGGTTCCCTGATATTTGACAATACCGTTTACCAAAAGCTCAAAAGTTACATCCCCTGCCCAGGCGCCGGCGTAAACCCGCAGTCTCTGTGTTTTCTCACTGACAGGCAGCTGGAAGGAAAATCCATTATCCAACCCCTTTGCCACAATTGCCTTGCCATTTCCAGGCGCTGTATCTGAAGCGTCTCCATTCGTATAAGAAAATGCTCCATCCGTTGCCAGCTCCCTTGTTCCCTGCAAAGCCGTGATATTTGTAATCAGTCTGTCCTCTGTCTGCTTGTGGGCATGTTCAGCCAGATTTTTGCTGTTGAACTGCACCCAGTCATTAGATCCTTCCTCTGCCAGATTGACTGTTCCTGATGTCTCTGCCAGTCTTCCGTTCACCAGCACAAGCCCCTCGAAGTCTCTGATCGGATTCTCCCACTGAGCATACAGTGTCATATTTTCCCTGATGATGCTGTCTTTCGTGATTTCCGTGCCGGAACCATCCTCCTTCGTATTCCAGGAAACGACCCGGTTGTCTTCCAGATCAATTTCCGGAAACTTGCTGATCACAGCCCCTTCGGCGCCCTCTTTTACTTCAATAATATCTAAAATCTCCTGATCTGCTGCCCGGTTATTGTTCGCATTGTATGTAATCATGTATTTTTTCTGCATAGCATCCTGGGGCAGGATATTATTTTTTAAAGCGATTGCCAGCGCATAGTCCTGATCATTCGCCAGCTTATTGTAACGCTCACCACGGATATTATTATTCTGCCTTGCAATCAGATATGCACAGAACCCTCTTCCATCCTCCGCGATATTAGCAAGGTTGTTCGCATAGATATTTTTAATGTCTCTTGTATGGTCAGTTCCCATACATCTGTCATACATTTTTAAAGCTCTCGCATCCAGCGCGCTCCAGTAATGAAGCGTGTCTCCACAGGTATTGTCCTCTGTTCCAAACCAGAAATCATCCCAGTGCCGGATTCCTATTTTATTCTGAAAATACGAAGGCTGGTTTCCCTCCAGAGCCATCATCCTCTGATAATGTATCTCTACTGCTTCTTTGTATTTTTCATCTCCTGTCACGTAATACACAGCTGCAATGTTTTCCACCGTAGGGGACACGATACTCTGCTCATACTTCACTTCCAGGGATGGGTAATTCGGCAAATCCTCCACAATCCAATCGCCGCACTGCACATAGTACTCATACAGCTCCTTGTAATCTTCATATCTTCCCAACTGATACAAGAACTCCAGATTTTCCGCCATGTTCATATTAATGATATACGCCGTACGCCTGCCATAGGTGTTCCGTAAATAGCGGAGAATCTGCATCATGACATCCACGCACTCCTCATTTCCCGTTACCTTGTACATCTCCATGCACATCCACGCATAGTTGGGAGAATTATACTCTCTTGTCCCACCGCCATAATTGATGGTATCAAAGCACTGCCCTGTCTCTGTATTGATAATCTCCCGCTTTGCATATGCCCAGAAAAGCTCCAGGCTCTGCCGGATTCTCTCCTTTAACTCTGTATCTTCTGAAAGCTGATAATACAATGCAAGCATAATCGGCATGGCAAGCCGTTCTCTTGCCCCGGAATGGTCATTCTTCGGATGATTCAGTTCCAGTTCTCCGTTCGCTGTGTTATATGGGAAAAATCCGCCGTATCGATCTGCATCAGATGCATCCAGCATCTGTTGATGATCCAGAATATAGACGACACGGTTCTTTAGCAGATTGTCCCAAGAACTGACATAGTTCACCTTGGCCACCGCCTGTTTTCCTTCGGTCGTCACAAGCTCCACCACATACTCTCCGATCTCCTTCGGCCGAAACTCTGCCTTCAGGGAAGTCCCGTTGATCTGTGCGGGAATATCTATCGCCTCGCCATATACCGGGGAATACGCATCGGACGCCGGAAATTCTGATGCATCCGCTTTGTTACGGTAACCCACCTTTCTTGCCTGCAGGGACGCTCCCTCCAGACTCACGGAACTGACTGCTGTGATAGAAAACGCCTCTTCCTTGTCTTTTTCCTTTGTATAGTAGTCAGCCTCCAGTCTCACAAAATCCGGTAGTGCATCCAGTTTCTGATAAAAGTCCTGCTCGCCGTCATGGGCAAAAACTTTCCATGCCACCGTATAGCTCTCATTAGGCTTTAATGTCATGGCAGCATTATTAAAAATAAATTTTCCACGGTCATTGCTGTTATTTATGGTATAACCCACCTGGCCATAGCTCTCCATGCTTCCCTGGGTCAGAGCCAGCCCTACGTGCGGACCATTTCCGCCCATCCGCACCGCATAAATATAACTGTAATCCTTTCCTGCCCAGATATGGGTGTTGCATCTTCTCTCTGTGGAAAGGTTGCTCGCCTCATAAATGTCATTAAAAGGCACATAAATGCCGAAATCTCCCTCTGCATACGTCTGATTTGCCCCGGAGGTATTGGTAAACGTATAGGTTTCTTCCAGAATCCGGCTGTCGTCTGTCAACTCCCTGATAATCCGAACCTTTGTACCATCCGACTCAAACTGTGCCTCGCTTTTTGTTTCCGTAATGTTTAAAGTCGTCGGACTGACAGAATTATACAAAGGTCCCATGCCCCATGTCGTATCTCCAAAACTCACACCGTTTCCCGTTGTGGTTTTACTGCCGTTTACCCAGTTCAGTTCCAGATTGGCATTTCCTTTGTTTGGATCATTGTCAAGTTTCATTGATGAAACAGCTCCTGTGCTCTCGTCAAATACCACCTCAAAATGTGATTTCGAAGCCGAATTTTCCACACTTCCTTCTTCTGCACTCGCAGCAGCTCCTGCACCCAGCACAGTCCCTGCCGGAATGGCTGTACATGCCATAGCCGCAGCTAAAAACACGCTTAAAATTTTTTTACACCTCATCTTATAATCCTCTCCTTTTTGTGTATAGTAGACCCTCGGAATCTCTAAGCCTTTATGAAACCGTTTCTTGAGATTCTATCTTATATCCGATTCCACGTATAAAAACACTGTAACATTACGAAGGAAAAGCGTCAAGAAGCACCCGGGAAAGATTTTTCATTTTTCTTGTTATAACCAGCGAAATATCTGAAGATTTGTTCTCAAATGTTCTCAAAAAAACGGACAAATTTTGAACAATAAAAAACGTGGGAATCCCAGTAAAATCAAGGGTTCCCACACTTTTCAACCAGTCGATGCGACAGGATTTGAACCTGCGACCTCTGCGTCCCGAACGCAGCGCTCT
>CANODN010000045.1 GCA_947564765.1 uncultured Roseburia sp.
GAAAAGGGAAGCGCAAAAGGCGGCGCCTCGGCAAAGATTGGAATAAGAGACATTTAAAGTATCGGATACGACTATGGAATATCTTGCAGATTATTTTCGCTGATAGATAATCACGGGAGCGGTAGCCTAAGTGTTACCGCTCCTCTGAATTATAAAAACAATCGGCAGAAAACCCTCATCCTTGCAGGATTTGGGGAGATCAGGGACACAGCATTTGAACCCGGGGAACTTGAGGCGGAGACGCGGCAGCTTAATGAGGAGATGAACGTGGTGGCGGATCTGGTACAGAAATGCATCGGGGAAAACGCCCGCGTTGCGCAGAACCAGGGCGAATACGCAAAACGCTATGATGCCCTGGTGGAGCGGTTTGAAATGGCAAAGGGACGGTTCGATGAGGTACAGGTAGCCATTACGCAGAAACAGGCGCAGCGGAAAATGATGGAGAAATTCATGGAGGAACTGTGGAAACTGCCGGAGCAGGTGGACTGCTTTGACGAAGGGGCATGGTACGCCATGGTGGATTTCGTAACAGTCTACGGCAAGGAAGACGTGCGGTTCACTTTTAAAAACGGGATGGAGATTCCAGTGAAAACCAAATAGGAAATACAGATTGCACTTCACAGAAATGTGGAGTGCTTTCTGTATTTTGGAAAATATCTATTCGAAGAACAATGCAGAAGAGCTTAGAGTATAATTATCATTGGCAAAAATAAAGGAAGAGGCAGAAACCTCTTCCCAATCATACAGATTTAGCTTATTGTTTAATTGTCCAGAAAAAACATAAGGAGTCTGTATGATGAAAACAATGATAAAGGAAAATGGAGTAACATTCAAGGACTTAGAGAAAAATATTTATGCTTGGGTTTGTGAAGTGGGCAGAGAGTTTACAAAGGAGTTTCTGGAACGATATGACCGGATGCTGATGGAAGGCCGGGATAAAAAGAAATATCGTAACAAAGGCTTCAGGCAGACAACCATAAAAACCATTTATGGAGAAGTGACGTATCAAAGAACAATCTACGAGGTGATGGAAGAAGACGGGAACAGACACTTCGTATATCTGCTGGATGAGACGCTGGAATTATCGAATGTAGGATTAATCTCAACAAATATGGCAGAACTATTGGTAAAAGGAATCACCGAACTATCTTATCGGGAGTGTGCGTCAAAAGTCAGTGAAATGACAGGCCAGGCCATTAGTGCTATGGGAGTGTGGAATGTCGTTCAGGCTTTGGGAGAGAAAGTCTGTAAGGAAGAAAAGGAACTCATGGAATCACACAAAGAAGGCCATGTGTGTGGAGAAAGAGAAGTACCTGTACTGTTTGAAGAAGCGGATGGTGTCTATATTAACCTGCAGGGAAAAGACCGAAAACAGAATGGACAGAACAAGGCTGAGATGAAAGTGGCGATTGCGTACGACGGCTGGAAGAAAACAGGGAAGGATCGGTATATCCTTCCAGATAAAGTAGTGGTTGCAGGGTTTGCAAAGGCAAAGGAGTTCCATGAATACCGGGAGGCAGCTATAGCGGAGAAATACAACCTGGATGAAGTCAGCCAGAGGATACTGAATGCAGATGGAGCTTCATGGATCAAAAAAGTAAAAGATAAAAGTACCTGTTTTCAGCTGGATCCCTTCCATCGGAATAAAGCAGTAAAAGAAAAGATTCATAACCAAAAAGCAGTGCAGGATATCATGGAACTTCTGGAAGAAGAAAAGACAGAAGAGCTTTTCTGCTATCTTAAAATGTACAGGGACAGTTTATGGGAAGCCAGAGAGATTGAAGAAGCAGAGGAACTGCTCCGGTATTATGAGAATAACCGGGAAGGGCTGCTGCCCTACCAGTCGCAGGGCCTGGAATTGCCGGAACATCCGGAAGGTTTGGAATATCGGAACATGGGGACGATGGAAAACCATGTGTGGAGTGTGATTGCCCGCAGGATGAAACACAACCATACAAGTTGGAGCAGGCGGGGTGGGAATCATCTGGCAAAGATACTAGCAAAGAAATGCAGCGGAAAGCTGTACGAGGTGACTGAAAAGCTGAAATGTCCAGTATTTGAAGAAGAACAGGTAGAGGAACTGTACGAGGGAATCCTGATGTCAGCAAAAGTGCCGAAGAAAGATGGAAAAGGATATGAATATCCGGTTATAGGACATATGGTTGGACTAGAGGGAAGAATCCGAGGGGACGGGAAGAAACTTCTGGCAATGGCAGGATATTAAAAAGGAACAACCTATCAGGCATGCAATAAATCATGTATGAAAAAATTTGCCAACGTTTACTTGACAGTAACCCCTGGGATTTTGCTGAATAATAGAATAGCTTTTTCATCTTAATTATGATATACTGAAAGCGTAACAATCCAAGCCGCAATATAGAAAGCAGGTGATTGTATGACTGGTAAAGAAGTTGTTAATCTTATTCGCAAACTGAGAGAAAAAGGTATGAGCAGTGATGAAATTTTAGCTATCATTGAATATATTGAAACGCATGATCCAAAAGAGCAGGAATAGTAAACCATTATCTCGAAGTGAGTTTTCAAGGGAAAGGCAGAGCCATTTGGCTCTGCCTGAACTATTTTTATCCGATATATTTTTATTCGCTCTGCAAATCACTCTGACTCCTCCTTTATATACCCCGCATCAACCAACAGCTTATATAACGTAGGATCCAGATGAAATTTCTCCATTAATTCTCTGACCTCCCGGTAATGGGATTTCCCCGTATGATATTTCCGCATTACATCAATCCGTGCCGGCTCCGTTTTCCGGTTAATCGCCCGTATTAACAGATTTTTGGGCGTATTTTCGATATCCACAAATTCCATCAACTGGGTTTTATACCCGCAGCACTCCAGCAGATTTGCACGAATCGCATCTGTAAAAAGAGCCATTGTTCTCTCTTTTACAATTCCATATCTTCCAATAATCTCCAACTCCTGCGGCATAAACTGCCTGTTCAGTTCATGCTGACAGCAGGGGACAGAAAAAATCATTTTAGCTCCCCATTTCACCGCATGAAACAATGCGTAATCGGTTGCCGTATCGCATGCATGGAGTGTAATTACTATATCTGCCGGAACCGGGTCCGTATAACAGCCGACATCCCCGACCTGAAAGACAAGATTTTGATACCCGTATTTTTTTGCCGTATCATTGCACTTTGCAATCACTTCTTCTTTTAAATCGAGACCTGTCATATTCACATTCATATGCTTTATTTCGTGAAAATAATAATATAAGACAAAGGTCAAATAAGATTTCCCACATCCGAAATCCACAATCTTCAGTGGTTGATCGGAATTATAGGGATAACTGCGGAGAGCATCATCGATCATCTCTAAAAAACGATTGATCTGCTTATATTTATCATACATATGAGAAATGATTTTTCCCTGTTCTGTGATCACTCCCATATCCAAAAGGGGCGGTATGATTTCTCCCTCCGGCAGTAAATACTGCTTTCTTCGATTATGCCCTGTCTGTTTTTTCGGAGCTTCCTCCGATTTCAGCTGCTTTCTCTTAAAAAAAACCTTTCCCTTTTTTGTAACCAAAACCTGATATTCCCACCTGTCTGACCAGGCATTTAACTGCAAAAAATCAACGCCGAACTTTTCTTTACAAAAACGGCTCGCTTCTTCTATTGTATAATTAAAATGAAATACCTGTTTTTCTGTATAACACTCCGCCTGATAATATTGTTCCTTCCAGACAAGCACGATTCTGTTATATTTATTCTCTGAATTTTTTCCCGCTTTGCTTAAAACAATACGATATGCGGCATCATCAAATATGCCGTTTATCTTTGCCGTTATTTCCGTTTCCAAATATCTGTCTTCCTTCCTCTTTTCGTTTTTTGGCATGTTCAAATCGCCTTCACAATCTCAAACTGATCCGCAAGCAGCTCCCAGTTTGCCCGAAACAGCTGCATAATCTGCCAATATCCTGCGCCGTTTAAATCGTATTCCTTAATCAGATCAAATTTTGCCTGCATACTCCGCACATCCTCAAACCACACCTCATGACGGATGCCCTCCGCCTCATAATAAAAATACGGAGACTGGGCCCGTTCATCAAACAGAATCTCTGCTCCATGGGCTGCCGCAATCTGAACTGCCTCCACATTTCCAATGGTTTTCGCTTTTGTCGTACCTTTTTCAAAAGGAAGCGGCCAGTCATAGCCGTAATTGGGAATTCCCAGGCGAATCTTACTTTCGGGAATCTCTGTCACCGCATAATCCAGCACTTTTCTCACCTGAAAAAGCGGCGCTACCGCCATAGGCGGACCATACGTATAGCCCCATTCATATGTCATCAAAAGTACATAATCCGCTGCGTCTGCCAGGCCGCCGTAATCCTTACCCTCATACAAAAGACCTTTCTGGTCTGCCGACTGTTTCGGTGCCAGGGCAACGGAGGTCTGCCTGCCGATACTGCGCATTGCCTCTGCCGTCTTACGGACAAATGCGGTAAATGCATCTCTGTCTTCTGCCAAAATATATTCAAAATCAATATCTACACCTGCATAACCCTTGCCGATCACGATATTCATCAATTCTGAAACCAGCTCCCCGGAAGCTTCCTCTGACTGCACGACACTGTGAATCAGATAATTGTTAAACTGACCATCCTCTCCAAAGGGCGTCAGTGTCAGAATCGGCAGTGTTTGAAACTCATACGCCTGCTGAATCATAAAGGTATCATCCAATGCCGGCGGTATCAGATTCCCATCTGTCGTAAACCCATAAGAAAACACCGACAGCTCTGTCAAGTACGGTAACGTCTGACGCAGAGTCCAATTACTGATAAAGGGATACGCATACCCGTTTATCCTTGCCGGTGTTTTGTCTGTATACTCTTCTTTTGTGGGAATTAAAAGCGCCTGCCCGATTACCAGGGAAAAAGGCGGTATCATCTGATTGACATGAATGATTTCTTCCGGAGATACCAAATAGGCTCCGGCAATCGTATCTACCGTATCGCCAACCTTGACAACATAAATATCCATATTCTATCCAAATCGTTTTTTACAGTATATGCAGAAATCCATTTATTTGGCAAAAGACCTCTTTGGCCTTCGGCTACATAGAATCCGCTATCATTTCAAAAAAACGATCTGTTGTAATGCTTCCGTCCGTAATCAGGGTAATATCATCCCATACTTCCTGATTCAGCTCTGAAGTAAGACCGGAAACAAATTCTTCATATACATCATCAAAGGCTGCCTTTTCTCTTGTCTCTACAATCTTAAATTTGTTGGCGTCGGTCAGCTCTTCGTTGAATTTGTTGATGCATTTAATAAAATAAAAACCGTCCTCGGCAGCAATACAGGCTGAAACCTCTTCATTATCCAGTTCAAATGCTGCTTTTTCCACTTCCTCCGGGAGTTCTCCTCTGCCAAAGGTAATTTCGATCACCGGCTTTTTGTTGTAATTGCTGGCAACTGCTGCAAAATCTTCACCTGCAGTCAATTTCTCTTCTACTTCCTTCGCTTTTTTCTTGCCTTTTACATAAATCTGCATTGCTTCCATGATTCTGGCTTCATCATCACTGACCTCTGCATTTATGCCTTCCGTAAGCGACTGATATACTTTATCCGCAAGCACATAATCTTCATACATAGAGACAATATCTGATTCAGATGCCCCCGTAAAATCCTTTTCCTCCTCAGTCAAAGACTGATAATACTCCTTTGCCGCATCTTCAATCTTCTGCCTTTCCTCGTCTCCAAGGGAGATCTGCTGTTCCTTTGCCAAAAGATCCATACATACGATCCGGCTCATCTCAGAAAGCGTAATTTCTTTGATATATTCTGTTAATTTGTCTTTGTGAAATCCCTGTTCCCACAGGTCAATCCCGTAGCTCTTCCCATAAATATTCTGATAGTTGGCAAGATATACCTTTGCCTCTGTAATCTTACAGGACTCTCCGCCGATCCGGAATACATCCTGACTGCCCAGTCCTCCTGTAATAACAACTTCTCTGCCTCCGATATTGCAGCCCCCAAGTAAAAGAGTCATTGCCAGAATTCCTGTAAGTATTCTCTTTTTCTTTTTTTTCATATGTGCTCCAATTTCCTCTGTTCTGTTTCGTTCATACTTATCCTTCTACGATCAAATATCTGCCATCCGATAATGGAAATACTTCACTGGCCTCTTCGAGCTCCTGATCACTCATACCGGAAATATCCATACCTGCTTCTTCAAAATAAGTTTTTACCTCCCGCAGATTTTTGCATACAACAGCCATGCAGTCCTCCAAAAATGCCTCTGCCTCCTCCAGATTGGATGCAACCTCTTCGCGGAATAACTGCAGCTGCTTTTCCAAAAACACTTCCAAGCATTCTTCATCATATGTTTCCATAAAATAACCCCCTGTAATTTTTGTAAATAATAACTAGCCAACAGTTGAATACTAACAGTATATTATGATTCGGCATAAATATCAATGCCCAGCTTCTTTAATTCCTGATAAATTCCTGCCGCCGGAAGTCCCACTACATTTTGATAATCTCCGCGGATTTCTTTGATAAATACAGCACACCTGCCCTGTATGCCATACCCTCCGGCCTTGTCAAAAGGCTCCTTTGTAGCAATATACCAGCGCCGTTCCTCTTCGCTCATAGGATACATAAGAACCTCTGTTTCTTCAAAAAAACTGTGTACCCGTATCCCTGCTTCTTCTCTCAGAATAAAGGTTACTCCTGTATACACCTTATGGCTGCTGCCCTGCAGCATGGAAAGCATACGGTATGCATCTGCTTCATCCTTCGGCTTCCCCAGTATCACGCCGTCCTTTGCAACTACCGTATCTGCCCCGATAATCAGCTCCGGTACCGCTTCCTGCTCCCGTTTTCCTGCAATCTCCCCTGCCTTCTGCTTCGAGAGATCCATAACAATTTCTTCCGGTCCGGTAAAACGTATCACTTCTTCTCCTTTAGCCGGAATTATCTCAAATTTCAATCCCATCTGTTCTAATATCTCTTTTCTCCGCGGCGATGCGGAAGCCAATATATAATTCATAGTTACTCCCCTTTTTTCACATTGTAGCATGATATGAGTGACAACACAATCCCGCATTGCTCCGAGGTATTTTCATCTACAAAACATAAATTACCTTCTCCAAACAAAAAGAATATATCAATTTCTCCTTCACTTTCATTCCCAGATTATCCTCAAGCGCCTCCTGATACAGTTCCATCTGCCTTCGGTAACGATCCACCAGCTCTTTCTCGCTTTTCACAAAATCCGTTTTATAATCCAAAAGCACAATCTCCCGGTTCTCCAGAAAAAACGCATCTATAATTCCCTGTATCAGCACCATAGTATCACTGCCATCTTTTTCAATTTCATCTGCAGGGCGTCCCATGACAAAAGGCTGCTCAATATACAGCTCTCCTCTTTCTTCCGCCGCTTTCATCCGAAGCGCAAGAGACGACTGATAAAAATGCTTTAGCTTTTCTTTATTTAAAAGCAGCCGCAGCTCTTCCGTTATAAGTCCTTTTTCGGCGATCTCTGCAATCCGGATATCCAGTTCCTGATCTAATGTTTCATTTCCTGCCAGTTTCACAATCGGCAGACATTCTACAGCCCGGTGCATCGCACTTCCCCGCAGAGCGCCTCTATTTACCTCTGATTCACCCCCTGCAAATTTGGGAATATAAGGAATCACCGCTTCCTTGGCAAAAGGATTTTCTCCCTGCTCTTCCTCTTCAAAAACCGCCGCTATCGCACGATGCTTCAATTCGGATACGGAATACTTGGTTTTTCGGTTTGTCTCGATCTGACAGGGATAACGATACGACAGCTGCTCCTTTACATAATCATCTGCCTCTTTATCCCTACATGCTGTCTGCTGCAGCAAAAGATCAAGCCCCTCGGCTTCTTTGATTCTGCTGATCGTCTCTTCCTCCACCAGATCCTGTACATTCCATATCTGTATCAGATTTTCATCTCCGGCTACAATCATTCCGGGCAGAATCCAGTCCAGAAATGAATTCGCTCCCGCCCGGGCAAAAAAGGAAAGCTCCTCTTTTTTCTGCCGCTTTTTCAGTTTTTCGATTTTTTCTGCAATATTTTTTTCTACGCCTGTGATCACCAGCTTTTCCTTCGCTCTGGTAAATGCAACATAGAGTACCCGAAGCTCTTCTCCTAAACTTTCCAGCTCCATTTGCTTTGCAACTGCTTTTTTATAAAGCGTTGCTCCCCGAATCCGCTTTTGGGGATCAATATAATCCAAGGCGGCTCCCAGATCCGGATGAATAACCATTTGACTCCGGATGTCCATACGGTTAAACTGCTTTGCCGTCTGGCAGACAAAAACAATAGGAAATTCCAGTCCTTTGCTCTTATGGATCGTCATA
The DNA here is from genome assembly GCA_947564765.1 of uncultured Roseburia sp. GTDB lineage: Bacteria > Bacillota > Clostridia > Lachnospirales > Lachnospiraceae > Roseburia_B. The sequence goes on from CANODN010000045.1 coordinate 8,364, forward strand.
ATGCGGACGGCATTGGCATTTTCTCCCACAACATCCGCTTCTCCGTAATCCACTTCATATTTCTGGAGCTTATCCATATACCGAATAAAATGAAACAGGCCCCGATAGCTTGTTTTTTCATAAGCAGCCGCTTTTTCCAAAAGCATTTCAATATTTGCCTTACGCCGTTCTCCGCCAGGCATAGCCGCCGCATAGCGGGCATAACCGGTATCCTCTAAAATCTGATATAAAAGCTCATGTATGGAAAGGCTTGTCACCAGATCTCTGTAAGAGGATAATTTCTCCAGAAAACGATTTAACTTTCCAAAAAGCTCCTCCGGCAGCTGCTCCTGTGCCGGTTCTAAAACACAGCAGTGAAAGGATTTTTTCTTTTCGGAGGCTTTTAACAGGGCCAGCTCTTCATCCGAAAAGCCGCCAATGGGAGAACGCAGCACGGCCGCAAGGGGAATATCCTGTCTGGGATTATCCAGAATTTTCAGGAAATTTAATACCGTCTGAATCTCCAGGGCTTTAAAATAACCTGTTTTGGAGGCCGCATAAGCAGGTATTTTTTTCTCTTCAAATACCTCCATAAACGTATCGGCATAGGTTCCGAAGCTGCGCATCAAAATCACAATATCCGAATATACCGCAGGACGGAGCCGTCCCGTTGCTTTATCCGTTACCTCCTGCTCACGGATCATCCTGCGGATCCTGGACGCCACAAGCTCTGCCTCCAGACGGGCAGGCTCTGTAAGCTCCGCTTCTTCTAAAAGCGCATCCTTTGTATCCGCAACAATCAGCTCTGCTTCCATATCCCGGCTTTCTTCATAGACTGCTCCCGGATACAATGCCGCAGACGCATCATAATGGATTCTTCCCAGATCCGCCTTCATAATCTGATAAAATATATCATTTGTAACGGCAAGAACCTCTTTACGGCTTCTGAAATTTTTCCGCAGCTCAATTTTCTGACAGCACGCTGTTTTCGCTTCCTGTTCCCCGCCCTCATCCAAACAATAGCTGTCATACTTTTCCATAAAAAGCTCCGGTCTGGCCAGCCGGAACCGATAAATACTCTGTTTGACATCCCCTACCATAAAACGGTTATAGATACCCTCTGACTCTTTTGAAACAACAGACAAAAGACTTTCCTGCACCAGATTGCTGTCCTGGTATTCATCGATCATAACCTCTTCAAACAGCTTTCTGCATTGAACGGCTGCTTCTGTAGGTTCTTTGGTCTCTTCATCTATCAGTATCTTCAATGCAAAATGCTCCAGATCATCAAAGTCCAGAAGGTTTTTTTCTCTTTTTTTTCGGTCAAGAGCCTCCATAAATTCCCCGGTCAGACGCATCAGCTCCCCAGCCACAGGCTCCATGGCAGATAGACGTTTTAATATCTCTTCTTCCTCTGCAAAAAAGAAATCGGCTTTTATTTTCTTCACAGTATCCTTGATCTGATCCCGCTGCTCCTTTACCTGCTCTAATTTCTCTTTGCTCCCCTCGTATCCTCTGGAGGAAGGCAGTCTGTCAAAACAAAGCTCACACAGAGAAGCCGCCATTTGATGATATGTCTCTGCTGCCTTTAAATATTCCATTTGCAAAAGATCCTTCTTCGCCGTTTCCAAAAGGTACTCCGGTCCGTCACTCTCTGATGCAATCCTTACGTTATCCTCTGCAATCCGGCAAAGATTTGCAAACATAGTTTTCAGATATGTAATACCGGCCTGCATCCACTCTTTTTCTTCCAATTCCGCAAAGCTTTCAAACCGGTAAAAGGAAAGCATTTGCAAAAGCCATTCCTTCGGCCAGGGATAACTCATAGCAAAATCATACAGCTTTAACACCATATCCTTTAACCTGTCATCCTCTTTTCCGGTTGCAAAGCACTCCACGAACTGCAGAAATGCCTCTGTGCCTCTCTCATAGTTCTGATTCAGCACTTCCTGCATCACATCTTCTTGCAAAAGATTCAATTCTCCTTCTTCTGCAATCCGAAAATTCGGCTCCAAATCCACCTGGTGAAAATAAGTATGGATCAGATTCAGACAAAAGCTGTGAATCGTTGTAATCTGGGCATAATGCAAAAGCGTGGACTGCCGGATCAGATGACTGCTGTCCGGATTTTTTTCCAATGCGGCATGGATTGCCGCTCCGATTCGCTCCCGCATTTCCGCCGCCGCCGCGGAAGTAAAGGTTACAATCAGCATCCTGTCGATATCTATGGGATTTTTCTCGTCTAAAATTCTTCCGATGATACGCTCTACCAAAACAGCCGTTTTGCCGGAGCCTGCCGCTGCGGAAACCAGAATATTTTTATCCCGCAGGGTAATAACCTGTTTTTGCTCTTTTGTCCAGCTCATACTCATGTTTCGTCCGCTCCTCTCATCCTGCAGAGTAATTCTTCCTCCGAAAGCTCCTTCTGCCTGCGGAATGCAAATCCCGGAATCTTCGGATCAAAATGGCAGATTCCCCGGAATTCACAATAATCACAGCCGGTATGTCCTGCCAGCTCATAGGGTGCTATCCCGATATCCCCCCGCATCATTCTCTGTCCCAAATGCAAAATCGTTTCATTCACATAAGAAGACAATACTGCAAAATCCTTTGTACTGAGGGTTTTGGATGATTTCCGCAAACTGCCGTCTTTATTGACGCCCACCGGAATTACATTGGAATTCGTACCGGCTTCCGTTTCCATGGACGTATCCAATACATTGATCACTTCCCGGTCCTCGTTTACAATTCCGTTTAACTTAAGCTCCTTAAAAATTTTCTTCTGAAGCTCTTCCTCCCCGGGTATTTCATCTGCTTCCACCATAGGATCATTAACATGATAATAAAAAATACCTGCCGGAACCGTTTCGTAATCCGGATAACGCTGCTGCATCATTTTCCATCATGTCGGCATACAGTCCCCGGAAGACCTT
>CANODN010000046.1 GCA_947564765.1 uncultured Roseburia sp.
CATGGAAGCTATGGAGTCAGGAGTGAGAAGTATGAAAAAAAATCTAGCAGTACGGATCGGAGCCATTGCCATGGTGCTGATGGTAGCGTTTTTCTCAATCTTGCCGGATCTGGTAAGTGCAGAAGGAGACGATACCGACCTTTTAGCGGATGCAGAGGTTGTAGCGGAAGAGCAGGAGGTGGATGTTCCGGAGATTTCAGACGAGAATGAAAACCAGGAGCCGCCCGCAGAAGAAGCACCGGAAGAGGAACCTTCGGAGGGAGATAATTCCGGAGAAGAAATACCGGGAACGGAAGTAACAGAGCCGGATACGCCGGAAGAAAATGATCCGTCCGTAACGGAACCCTCGGAAGGAGAAGAGCAGGAACCCGGAACAGATTCCGGCGAAGAACCGGAAGAACCGGCGGAACCGGGAGTTTCGGATGAAGAAAATCCTTCTGAGCCGTCAGAAGATGCAGATCCCGCAGATCCCTCCCAGCCGGATCAGACACAGCCGGATGATGCGGGAACAACAGAGCCAACAGAGCCGGATTCCGGTGAAATGGATACCTTTGACGATTATCTGGCAATGCTGGATGGATCTCGGATGAATCGGGTAAAGGGAGCCACAGAGCGGTTTGAAAATCCGGACAAAATGAGCGATATGGAATTGTTTGCCAGTGACGAGAATGATTATTTGATTGAAGGAACAACGCTTGTAAAATATCTGGGCAATGATCCCTATATTGATTTGACACCATTAGGGATTACGGTGATCGGAGACAGTGCTTTTGCAGGAAATACAAGTCTTTATGGCATAATATTACCCGGAAACCTGCAGGCAATCGGAAATTCCGCATTTAACGGATGCAGCAACCTGGGAGAAATCAGCATTCCGGATTCTGTTACTTCGGTAGGGGATTCCGCATTTGCAAATTGTACCGGACTTGCAGGAGCATCGATTGGATCGGGAACAGGAACAATCGCTTCCAATGAATTTTACAATTGTATCAGCTTACAGAGCGTGGCAGTACCGGAGGGTATTTCCAGTATTCAGGCAGGCGCCTTTGCAAACTGCAGTAATTTAGGCAGTATTTCTCTTCCGTCTACTTTGGCAAGTCTGGACCGGGGAGCATTTTCCGGAGACACAAATCTGGCTTCTATTTCAGTAGCCGGCGGAGCGTATTCTTCCTATGATGGATGTGTTTATACGGGTGACGGCAGACAGCTTCTCCTTTGTCCCCAGGGCAAAACGGGAATATCTATCGCATCAGGAACAGTATCCATTGCATCAGGAGCATTTACAGGCTGCAATTATCTGCTTTCTGCAGTAATACCGGCAGCGACAAGTTCCATAGAGTCCAATGCGTTCAGCGGAAGCGCCATAAAATCGGTTACAATTCCGAGAGAGGTAACCTCTATTGGTTCCCAGTCCGGCTGGGCGCCGAATGTGGTATACGGATACAGCGGTTCTACGGCAGAGAACTGGGCAAACCAGAACAATTATGTGTTTGAAAGTCTGAATGCCTCTGCGGTTGACGGAACAGGAAGCATTGCGGACGAACATATCGAAGATCCGGATGATACAGACGAGCCGGAGGAAGAGACAGAAACCGGAACCCGGCGTACAACGACAAAAAGAGCATCCTCCGGAACCAGCGGCGGAACGACAGCTGCTATTTCCAGAAATGCAGGCAGCAGAACAAATGCAACACCGAAAACCGGCGTAGAGGATTACGGAATTTATTTCCTGTCTGCAGCGATATTCTTAATGGGAATTGCGTGCTTTGCATACAGCAAAAAATTGCGTCTGCATCGTTAATAAAATTATTTTTTGAGATTTTGCGGTGGCTGCCTGGTATCTGTGCATATGGATATCCGGCACATCGCCCGTAAAAATAAAAAACGTGTCTTGCACTCATTTGTATCAGTGCAGACACGTTTTTTGCAGTTATGTATCCATAACATAACCGGAACTGTCTATGGCGGGGGTTATGAAGGCTGTGCACTTTCCTGCAGCGCAAGACGGCAGGCTTTGGCAAGCTGATCTCCGCAGGATGTGTTTTTGAAGCCGCAGTGTATGCCGCCAATTCGTTTTTCTACTTCGTCTACCGTCATGCCTTCTACTAACTGGGGAATGGCTTTTAAATTGCCATCACATCCGCCTGTAAATCTTACATTGTGGACAACATCGCCTTCTAATTCCAGCTCGATCTGGGAAGAACAGGTTCCTTTGGTACGATAGGTATATTTCATAGCCGATATCTCCTTTACATAAAATTTGATAATGTTACCGTATTACTATAACATATTCTCAAAAAGTTAACAAATCATTCATGGTTTTCTATATTGTTTATGGGAATGGAAAGTGGTACAATAAACACTGTATTTGGAGAAAATAAAGCGATAGGAGTCATATATGAATGCATTTACAAAAATATTCGGAACGCATAGCGAACGGGAATTAAAGAGGATTAAACCCATTGTTGATAAGATTGAGTCTTATCATGAACCGATGGCAGCGTTGACGGATGAAGAACTTCGGAATAAGACAAAGGAATATAAGAAACGTTTTCAGGAAGGTGAGACATTGGATGATCTCCTTCCGGAAGCATTTGCAACCGTAAGGGAAGCGGCACGGCGGGTACTTGATATGGAGCATTACCCGGTTCAGCTGATCGGTGGTATTATTCTTCATCAGGGCCGTATCGCGGAGATGCGTACCGGTGAGGGTAAGACGCTGGTATCCACACTTCCGGCATATCTGAATGCTTTGGAAGGAAAAGGCGTCTGTATCGTCACGGTCAACGATTATCTGGCAAAGCGTGACGCAGAATGGATGGGACAGGTTCATGAATTTCTGGGACTTACCGTAGGCGTTGTCTTAAACTCCATGGACAATGACGAACGGCGGGAAGCCTATAACTGTGACATTACTTATATCACCAATAACGAGCTGGGTTTCGATTATCTGCGTGATAATATGGTAATTTATAAGGAGCAGCTGGTGCAGCGGGGACTGCATTACGCGATTATCGATGAAGTGGATTCGGTACTGATTGACGAGGCAAGGACGCCGCTTATTATTTCCGGACAGAGCGGCAAGTCTACGCGTCTTTATGAAGCCTGTGATATTCTGGCCCAGCAGCTGGTGCGAGGGGAAGAAAGCCAGGAGTTTTCGAAAATGGATGCCATTATGGGCGTTGAGATTGAAGAAACAGGCGATTTTGTGGTCAATGAGAAGGACAAAGTCATCAATCTGACGCAGGAAGGCGTTAAGAAGGTAGAACAGTTCTTCCGCATAGAAAATCTTGCAGATGCCGAGAATCTGGAGATTCAGCATAACATTATCCTGGCGCTTCGGGCGCATTATCTGATGTTCCGGGATCAGGATTATGTGGTGAAAGACGATCAGGTTTTGATCGTAGATGAATTTACCGGACGTATTATGCCGGGACGCCGTTATTCAGACGGACTGCATCAGGCAATTGAAGCAAAAGAGCATGTAAAAGTGAAACGGGAGAGCAAAACGTTAGCAACTATCACCTTCCAGAATTTCTTCAATAAATTTGAGAAAAAATGCGGTATGACCGGTACGGCGCTGACAGAGGAAAAAGAATTCCGGGACATCTACAGCATGGACGTAATCGAGATTCCGACGAATGTTCCGGTACAGAGAAAAGATCTGCAGGATGTGGTATATAAAACCAAAAAAGAGAAATTCCGTGCCGTATGTGATGCGGTAGAAGAGGCGCATGCAAAAGGACAGCCGGTTCTGGTTGGTACCATTACCATAGAAATATCAGAAGAAATCAGCGGTATGTTAAAACGCCGGGGTATCCCCCACAATGTATTAAATGCAAAATTCCATGAATTAGAGGCGGAGATTGTGGCACAGGCAGGGCAGCATGGCGCAGTTACCATTGCTACGAATATGGCCGGCCGTGGTACCGATATCAAGCTCGACGAAGAAGCGAAAGCAGCCGGAGGATTAAAGATTATCGGTACGGAGCGTCATGAATCCAGACGAATTGACAATCAGTTAAGAGGACGTTCCGGACGTCAGGGAGATCCGGGTGAATCCCAGTTTTATATTGCTCTGGAAGATGATTTGATGCGTTTGTTCGGTTCGGAAAAGCTGATGGGGATGTTCAATGCCATGGGTGTTCCGGATGGGGAAGAGATTCAGCATAAGATGCTTTCCAGCGCGATCGAAAAAGCGCAGAGCAAGATTGAGTTCAACAACTTTGGAATCCGTAAGAATCTTCTGGAATACGATCAGGTCATGAATGAACAAAGAGAGATCATTTATGCAGAGCGTCTGCGGGTTTTAAATGGCGAGAGTATGCGTGATGTGGTCTTTAAGATGATCACAGACCGGGTAGAAGCTATGACGGATGCATGTATTTCCAATGAACTTCCGGCAGCCGAATGGGATATCAAAGGACTGAACGAACTGTTTCTTCCGGTGATTCCATTGCAGCCGGTTACTCCGGACACAGTCAGCGATATGAAAAACTGCAAAGAGTTAAAGCATTTGCTGAAGGAGCAGGCAGTTAAATTATACGAATCCAAAGAGACAGAATTTCCGGAACCTGAGCAGTTCCGTGAACTGGAGCGTGTGGTACTTTTAAAAGTGATAGACAGGAAATGGATGGATCATATTGACGATATGGACCAGCTCCGTCAGGGTATCGGCCTGCAGGCGTACGGACAGAGAGATCCGCTGGTAGAATATAAGATGAGCGGATTTGATATGTTTGATAATATGATCGCGGCAATCCAGGAAGATACCATCCGCCTGCTTTATCATGTCAGAATTGAAGAGAAGGTAGAAAGAGAGCAGGTTGCAAAGGTAACCGGAACCAACAAAGACGATTCGGCATCCAATGCTCCCAAAAAACGCAGCAAAGCAAAGGTATATCCCAATGATCCATGCCCCTGCGGAAGCGGCAAGAAATATAAGCAGTGCTGCGGAAAAAAGAATTAAAGGAGGATATGCATGATAACAAGAGAAAACATTGGAACAGACGGGCGAGGGAATGATGTGGAACTGTTCACATTGACCAACAAAAACGGTACGCAGGCAAAAATCAGTACATTAGGTGCTACGCTGGTATCCTTTTTGTTCCGGGATAAAACAGGAACTATGCGGGATGTTGTTTTAGGCTATGATGATCCGGCATCCTACCTGGAGAATAAAGGGGTGTATTTTGGGGCGACGGTAGGACGGTGTGCCAATCGTATTGCAAATGCCAAAGTTACAATTTCCGGTACGGAATATATTCTGGAAGCAAACGACGGTACCAATAATCTCCACAGCGGTAGCAATGGCGTCAGCCACAAAATGTGGGAAACCGAAGCTGTTGATGAAGATCAGAATATATTAACGCTTAAAATTTTAAGCAAAGATATGGAACAGGGATTTCCGGGGAACATGACAATAAAAGTTACATTTACGCTGAATGAAGAGGATGCTCTTCGAATTGCCTATGAGGCGGTTTCCGACAAGGATACCATAGCAAATATGACAAATCACAGCTATTTTAATCTTGCAGGACAAGATGCAGGATATATCGGAAGCCAGAAATTAAAAATATATGCGGATTCCTTTACTCCGCTTGCACCGGTCGGTTCTGTTCCTACGGGAGAGATTCGTTCGGTGGAAGGAACGCCGTTTGATTTCAGAGCGTTTCGAGAAATCGGACAAGACATAGAAGCTGATTATGATCAGATTGTTTATGCAAAGGGATACGATCATAATTTTCTGTTAGACAACAAGGGCAGTCTTGCCCCTATGGCAGAAGCCGTATGTGAAGAAACAGGCATTCATCTGTATGCCTATACGGACTGTCCTGGAGTTCAGCTTTATACAGGAAACTATATTCATGAGCATAAGGGCAAAAACGGCGCCCTTTACGGAAAACGGCATGGCTTTTGTCTGGAGTCTCAGTATGTTCCGAATTCAGTCAATGAACCTGCCTTTGCAGCGCCGTTTTTAAAAGCCGGTGAAGCGTATGCTTCTGTAACGGTATATCAGCTGAAGCTGGATTAAGACTCTGCCAAAAGGCAAAGCCTTGGAATGGGATGATTAATCCAGAACCTGCTCCCGGATATCGGGGATTTTCAGTAAAACAGGCAGCAGAATCAGTGCAATGACGATGCCGACGACTCCCTGTACAATATTAAAGGGGATACCGGTCGCGGAAGATACGGCGCCTGCGTACAAAGCGGCTTTCGTAAATCCGCCGGAGGCAAATGCGGCCAGTCCCGCTTCATAAAGAAAATATCCGACGACCATAATGGTCTCGCCAACCAATCCGCCTATGATGACACAGATGCTGCCGCCATGGGCGGATGTTTTGTGCTTTAATTTCCGAAACAGCAGCCCCATGCTGCCGGCGGTGAGCGCCTTGATCAAAAACGTTGCAGGCGCCCAGGAGGCATAGCCGGAGAAAATGTCAGAAAACATAGAGCCGATTCCTGCGGCAAGGCCGCCGGTAAATGGGCCAAAGACAATTCCGCAGAGTAAGACCAGGCCATCGCCTAAATGTATGTAACCAAAGGTCGGTGTAGGTATTTTGATTATCATTGTTGCAATGCAGGTAAAGGCTGTCATAAGCGCTGCCAGAATCAGTTGTTTTGTATTTTTTTCCATAATGTAAATTCCTCATTTCTGTTTTTTTTCTTATCATACCCGCATGGTGGCATTGCATAAAGTGCCAGTTTTGGAAAAAATGAGCAGGCCGGTTTGGACCGGAAAGAAATCGCAGCGTATATCAGGGAAACAGTAATCTGTAAGCTAAAGATTAAGGGACGAGAAGTAACATTTGTAAATATATGCCATGTACCCTAAGGCAGAAATGATTTGACATTTTACATTAAAAGTGGTATTTTAATTAACAGATAGCATGAATAGTAAGGAGATACAATAAAGATATAGAATGAATAAACAGCAGATATTAATTGTTGATGATGAAGAAATAAACAGACTCATATTAGATGGAATGTTTGAGGACGAAGATTATGAAAGAATAGAAGCTTCAAACGGGCAGGAAGCAATTTATCATATAGAGAACAATCAAAATATCGTGCTGATTTTACTGGATATTATCATGCCGGTTCTGGATGGATTTAAGGTTCTGGAATATATGAGAGAACGCGAGCTGCTCGACGAGATTCCTGTGATACTGATTACCAGTGAGACAATTGGTGACAGTGAAGACAGAGCTTATTCTTATGGAGTGGCAGATGTGATACATAAGCCGTTTTATCCATATATTGTTAAGAAGAGATGCAGAAACATCATTGAACTGTATCAGAATAAACATAACATGAAGCTGCGCTTAAAGGAGCAGGAAGAGGAGATCCTGGCACAGCAGAAAGAAATCAATGACAACAATGAATTCGTAATCGACGCGCTCAGCTCTGTAATCGAATCCAGAAATGCAGAGACGGGCGATCATACCAAACGTATTAAGCATTTTACAAGAATTATGTTAAAATATATCATGGAGAATTTTCCAAAGTATGGATTGACAGAGCAGCAGGCGGATCTGATTACCAGAGCGTCTGTACTACATGATATAGGTAAAATCGGAATTCCGGATGCGATTTTGCTGAAGCCGGGACGATTGACTGATGAAGAGTTTGAGATTATGAAAACGCATACCATTATCGGCTGCGAGATGCTTCAGAAATTCTACAGGGATCAGACGAGCGAATTTGACCGATATTGTTATGAAATATGCCGTCATCACCATGAGCGATGGGACGGAAAAGGGTATCCGGACCATTTGGCAGGAGATGATATTCCAATTAGTGCACAGATTGTTGCCATAGCAGATGTTTATGATGCCTTGATAAGCCCCAGGGTATATAAAAGTCCATATCCAAAGAATGTAGCATATGATATGATCATGAATGGAGAGTGCGGACAGTTCCCACCGGATGTACTGGAATGTTTTAGGCTTGCAAGAGAGGATCTTTTCGTCGCTTTAGAAATGAATGATATGTCTTAATTGTTTGTAATAACGAAAGCGTATAGCAGGCAGCAAAGAAGTGTAGAAATTTTTTTGCTGCCCATTTTTCGTTTTTGCGGGAGGATCAGATGGAACAGAGAGAAAGCGGCATCTTTCCTCTGGAAGATGCATTGGAAATGGTTCTTTTTTTCGACAGCAGCGGTGTGATTTCCTATGGAAACCGTATCGCACAGGAGAAGCTTGAATATGGAGATGATCTGCAGGGAACACCGATTAGTGAAATCTTTCCGAACACATTTCGCATAGAGGCGGATCAGGTTGTGTCAGAGGTTTCCTTTGGAGCAGAAGTGCACAAGCTGACGGCATACCGCAGGAATCTCACCTGTTTTCCGGTGGAGGCCAGAATCTTATGCAGCAGGGACTGCCCCGGAATGTACATATGCATGGCAAACGATATCATAGAAAAGGAATTTCTGAACAAAGAAATTGAGCAGGTAAAGAGTGAAGCCGAGGAAGCGCTCAAAGTAAAATCCGAGTTTGTTGCAAATGTGACGCATGAGCTTAGGACGCCGGTAAACGGTATACTTGGGAATGTCAGGGAGCTGTTATCGGAAGGCGCTGCCGGGGAGCTGGAGCCGTCGTTGCGGCTGATTGAACGCTGTTGCGGCGATATGAATAAAATTATCAATAACATTCTGGATTTTTCCAAGCTGGAAGCAGGGAAATTTACATTAGAACCCAGAAAGTTTCATTTCAGGAATATGTTAGATTATGTGAAATCGAACCACAGCAACAAAATCACGGAAAAAGGACTGGATTTTTTTGTGACGGTTTCACCTCAGATACCGGAGTACATTATTGCGGATGAACTGCGGATTGTCCAGGTTTTAGGAAATTTACTGTCGAATGCGCAGAAATTTACTTCCATTGGCAAAATCACCTTAGAGGCAGTACAGACAGCCCGGGTGAATGATAAGATAGAATTGTTTTTTATGGTCAAAGATACCGGAATCGGTATTGATGAGAAGGACAAGGAGAAATTGTTCCAAAGCTTTTCCCAGGTGGATGCGTCGATTTCCAGAAAATACGGCGGTACCGGTCTCGGTCTGAATATCTGCAAGCAGCTTGTAGAGCTGATGGGCGGGAAGATCGGAGTGGAAAGCGAGAAGAACCGGGGAAGTATTTTTTCCTTCTCCATATGGGCCGGCATAACCGAAGAAGAGGCAAAGGCTCCTGCCGTGCAGCCTGTTTTTGATTCCTTCGCAGCCGCAGGGGATATGGAGGAAGAGAAGCTTTTTGATGCCAGAACATACGGCACGCCGGAGAATCTGTCGGCTCTTAAGAAGAATCTTTCCAAACTGATTCTCTGTGTAGAGATGAAAAACTGGGAAAAGGCAGAAATGTTTATGGAAACTGTTAAGCAGCTGACACAGGGAGCGCCCCGGGAAATAGGGCGGGTAGTTCTGCGGCTTAAGATGGCAATACAAAAAGAGAATTATGATAAGATAACAGCTGAGTTTAAAGAGTTAGATCATTTTCTGCAGTAAAAGGAGTGAAACGATGTTTTACCAGAGCACAAGCGTGGGAGCGGAAAAGGTTCTCATTGTTGATGATGTGGAGACGAATCGGTTGATTCTGGAAGATATTATCACAAACATGGGATGTTCGCCGGTTTTGTTTGAAAGCGGAGAACAGGCATTGGAGGCAGTCGGTAAAATTTCGCCCCAGTTGATCCTAACAGATATTTCCATGCCGGGTATGGATGGCTATGAGCTGTGCCGGAGATTGAAAAAGAAGGAAGAAACAAAAGATATTCCGGTTATTTTTATTTCGGCCTTTGATCATCCGGAGGATATTGTAGAAGGGCTTTCTCTGGGAGGAGAAGACTACATTACGAAACCCTTTGTCGCGGAGGTCATTGAAGCCCGTGTAGGGGTGCATCTTCGGTTGAGCGCAGCCAAAAGAGAGCTGTTAGAGGCCAATCGAAAGCTTCAGGTTTCGGTCAGCGAACAGCTGCGCCAGATGGAGCAGGAAAAGAGAAATGTTTTGTATGCATTAGCTGATATTGCTGCACAGAATGCAGGTTATAAAAAAGCTTATATAGAACGGCTGAAGAAGAATTGCAGGCTTCTTGCCCAGGGGATGCAGCTTTCGCCGTTGTTTGAAGATAAGATTTCAGATGCATTTATTGATACGATAGAACTGGCAGTGCCCCTTTGCGATATAGGCAAAATCGGGATTCCCACAGAGATTCTTCAGAAGAAAGAAGAACTGACAGAAGAAGAAACTGCCGTCATGCAGACACATACCGGGATCGGGGCAAAGTTTTTAAGTGATCTTTATGTGAATAGTGACTACAATGATTTTGTAGGTTCTGCCATCGACATGATACGTCATCATCATGAATGTTGGAATGGCAGCGGTTATCCCGATGGCCTGTCCGGAGAGGAAATACCGCTGATTGCACAGATTGTTTCCGTTATGGAACAATACTGTACCCTGACGGAAGCTGAGAACTGCAGTCGGGAAGAAGCTGTTGAAATAATGAGAAAGGATGCTGGAATAAAGATAAATCCTGATATTTTTGAAATATGCTGTATGATTTCACGCCAATTGTGCTGATTATACAATTTATTATAATAATGACAGGAGGAATGTAGTTTTGATAACGGATGAGGAGTTTCAGAGAATTTCGGTTTATATGAAGTCGAATTACGGTATTGATATGAGCCAGAAAAAAGTAATCATCAATGGACGTCTGGAGAATTATCTCAGGAAAGGCGGCTGGAGCAACTGCACAGAGTATTTGAATGCGCTGCGGTCGGATAAGACCGGAACATTGGAAAAGATGCTGGTAAATCTTCTGACGACAAATCATACTTACTTTATGAGGGAATTTGAACATTTTGAATATTTTAGAAAAGAAGTTCTTCCCTGGCTGAGAACAAAGCAGAGCAGAAACAAAGACCTGCGGATTTGGTGCGGTGCAGCCTCTACAGGAGAGGAGCCATATACGATCGCCATGGTTCTGGAAGATTTTTTCGGTCTGGAACGGAATAAATGGGATAAGAAAATCTTAGCGACCGATGTATCCACCAAAGTGCTTCAGCAGGCAATTGCAGGCGTATACAGTGCGGAACAGCTGAAAAATCTTCCGGACAAGTGGAAACGCCATTTTTTCAAACCGGTTGCCGGAGGCACACAGTATATGGTGACCAATGAATTGAAAAGCGAAGTTTTGTTCCGGCAGTTTAATCTGATGGACCCATTTCCGTTTAAAAGAAAAATG